>SUVZ01000020.1 GCA_015061765.1 Lentisphaerota bacterium | reverse complement strand
CAGGCAGCGGCGGAACGTCATGGAGATCGGTTTATTGAGCGCCGGCAGGTGAAGCGTGAGGCCGCCGGCGGCATTACGGTCGAAGATGCAGTCTTCAAACACGATATCCTCCAACCGGTCGGTGGGTCGGTTGGGTTCGATATCAACTCCGCATTGCGGAGCCTGTCCGCGGGTGTCTTCAAAGCGGCAGTCGGTTACGCGCAGCCCTTTCACGCTGATTACACTCAAGCCCTGCCGGTGATGATCGCGGCAGACGAGCTTCTCAAGCACGATATCCTGAGCTCTGCCGGCGACATACACCCCGTCGCCGCCCGATGAGAGAATCGTAAGATTGCTGATTTTCACCTGCTTTCCCGACACCGATACCGCATGGCGCCACTGGGAATCCACATATCTTTTCGGATCCTGATAATCGCGTTTGTTCATGACCAGCGTTGCCGTACCTTCACCGCGCAGCGTAACTCCGCGATCGTTGCCGGTGATTCTGAACAGGCAGTCGTTGCGGTGCTTGAAAGCACCCTTCAGAGCCCGCACGGTCACGCCATCGGCCACCACCACTTCCTGCCCGGATGTGCGCAAGAAAATCGGCTCAACGATCCAATCGCCAGCCTGCCTATCGATCACGACCTTTTTCGCGCCGGAATCAACCGCCGCCTGCAGACACTTTGTCGCGTTGGTCGGATTCCACCCGAACGCCGAGGCGTTCACACCATCTGAAGAAGCCGAAAGGGAAAGCACGCCCGTCAACATTGATGAAAGCGAAAGCATGATTTTACATTTGGTAAACGTTCCGTTCATGGAATTCTCCTTGTGATTCATTGGTTTTATGTGCAAATTTAAAACAGCTCTACTTTAAACCCCGATATACATCCCAATAACGCAAACCGAATTTACGCAACGCAGGAGTGTCGAAATGGATCTTATCCTTCTTGACCTCATACAGCCCTTCAGAGGACACAACGGCCGCGTTCGGAAGCAGTTTGACGCCTTTGGCGATTTCTTTATTCATTTCCTGCCAATATATGTTGGGACGACGTTCCTCATACCAGTCTTTGAGATACGGACCGAGCTCTCCGGCAAGGAACGGTACCTTTTCAATGCCGAACTCACGTCTGAGCTGCGTAATGGCGTTGGTGAACTTCGGCAGATATTCATGCACCCGCTCCATCTTAAATGAGTCAGACTCGCCCTGATGCCAGAGGAATCCTTTAATCACGCCGTCTTTCATCGCTAGCCTGGTGTAATGCACCGCATTCGTATAATGACGCGCACCCGGCTGCCAGGCGCGGATGGGCGATCCGCCGTAGGCGATCGGTATCAAGCCTACCGTAATCCCCGGATTGGCGTCGGCATAGGCCCGCGCAAACGTCGCCGCCAATCCGGCCTTGCCCGCCCGCTTATCCCAATGAAACGGCTCCACCGCCTCTCGCCATGAGCCATCCTGCGACATCACCAGTATGTTTTCATGGCTAACGCGGTTGTCAGCGGTCAGGGTCCCGCGTCCTGACATGTTCGACTGCCCGCCAAGGATGAAAAGATGAAACTTCTCCTTTTCCGCCGGCGCCGCCGAGCACCTTGCCACCGTCGGGCTGGCAAAAAGCATGAGACTCGACTCTTCAGCGAACACCTTATTCTTTGCCGTCTTCGGAACGCGCACCTTGAACGCCTCACCCGCCACATTGGGATGGGGAGCGTAAGCATTGCTCGCTCCGGCTATGTCCACGCGCAGACGGTCGCCCTTCTCCAGGCGGAATGCATGGTCGGCGAAACGGTAGCGCAACTTGCGGCGCGACCCCGGAACGTACGGGGAGTCGTACGCGAGAGAAGCAATGTCGTCTCTGAGCAGCAGCCATTTCCCGTCGCCTTTATCGACACATACGCGAATGTAGAAGCAGGTGTCTTCGCAATCGCTCGCCACGGACAGCTCCGCCTCCATTCTCCCGCGCACATCCAACCGCTCCGTCATCGGCGGCAGAATGAATGTGACCATATCGTCGCGGGATTCGGGCGGAGGCTGAATCTGCATACCCCCGAAGCATATTCCGCCCGAACCTGGAAATTCCGGAGGGTCGCGCAGCGGATCATATGTGAACGACCTGACATCCTTGCCCAACGCAAGGCGCACTTTCCTCGAACCGTTCACAAGTTCGGGTTCGGTGCGCCAAGCGTTTTCCCAAAGCGCATAATATCGCACCTTCCCCAGCGGCATATTGGTGGACGAAGTCCTGTTCCGGATGGAGTCGAACCAATCGACGGTTTCCGCATTCGCCTCTACACGCGCGCCGCCCGGGAAGTCCGACACCATTCCCGCCGGAATCGCATCGCGGCGGCCACCATGATTACTGGCGTCGACCACCAGCGTACAGTTCGCCCTGCGCGACATGGGCATTTCCCGCCACATGGCGAACACGCCGTCCGTATAGATGTCGTAGAATGCACCCTTGAGCATTACGGGCATGGTGGACTTGAGCATCGCATCCCGGAAATCGATTCCACTGCCGGGTTCATTGGAACTCCAAAACGGGTCATCCGCACGCGGGTGGCTCAGCACACTGTTGAATGAAGGCTCTTCCGCCCCCCAATAGCGCTTAGGAAATTCAATAAGCGGGAACTGACGGAAGTTGACGGTCTTCTTGCGCCTTTTGATCGTGTGGTTCTTTTTCTTGTAGCCTTTCACATACCAATTACCGGTAAGCCGTATCTTGAAAAAGCCATTCCGGTAGGAGATGTTGTAGCGGTTTACGTCCTGCACGATAAACGCCGCACCCTTCACGTCCGGCGGATTGGTGTTGAGATATGAATAGTGCGTACTGGCCGTATAGCTGCTGCCCGCGAGAAATATCTCGCCTTTGTACCAAGGGAGCCTACGGACAAATTCCAGCAGTTCCAATCCGTCTTTGCGTTCGTTTTCGTACGGAATCCAGTCGTCTTCACTCATACCGCATCCGCGGCAATGCTGAAACACGCAGGCGTATCCGCGACGGATGTACTCACGCTGCTGCGCCGACCACTCCGCGATATCCGTGCGCCGCTCCTTCACATACGGCGTGCGGAACACGACAATCGGACACTTCCCTGCATTGGCGGGGGCAATACCGATCGTATACAGCTTTACACCGTCGGCCATCGGCACGAACTCCTCGAACCACTGAACCTTGATCTTGTCGGACGATGGATTTATCTTCACAGCAGTATTGCCGAACATGACATTGGCAATGCCAAACACCGCCAAAGCACTCGCAATCATTCGGATATTTTTCATTTCATGCACTCCTTTTCATTCGGGTCCGGCAAAAGATGCGACCATCCTTCCTGCAGTTCCCTTTATATGATTATTGTCACTGGTCCCACATCATACGCCGACCATTTTGGCGGCGCGGCCCAACTCTTTTTCGGAAGCTTCCGGCAGTTTTATTCCATTTTTCGCCGACTCCGCCTCTCGCCGCCATTCAAGTTCACCGGGATAGAGCACCTCCGAAACCCCTTCCAGCGCAGGACACGACTTGAGTTCGGAAATCATTCTGTCTATCCTCGCTCTGAAGACATCTATTCCACCGAAAAACTTGGGATTGACCACAATGAAGCAATGACCTGTGTCGGCATCACGCCCAGGCTGAGTGTTCCAGCTGTGCACACCGCCCATAATGCCGCTCATGGCCAGAACCCCCGTCATCATCTCCACCATGGAAGCAAAGCCATAGCCTTTGTGCTCGGCAAAAGGAAGCATCACTGCATCATGCCATATCTCATTCGGATCGTCCGTGACTTTTCCGTCCTTCGTCAGAATCCAATCCTTCGGAATCTTCTTCCCTGCCTCGGCCGCTATCACCAGTTTCCCAGCCGCCACCTTACTCATGCATACATCGAAAAGCAAAGCGCGGTGCTCACGGCCGGGAGCCGCATACGCAAACGGATTGTTCCCTATCACCGCCGCCCTGCCGCCTGTCGGCGCAACAAGCGGACATGTGTTTGACATCGAAAATCCGACCAGTCCACGATCTGCCGCCATCATCGCATAGTAGCCGGCTGCGCCGTTGTGGTCTGAATGGTTTACAGTGGCAATGGATATGGCGCTGTCGGACGCTTTCTCCAAAAGACGGTTCATCGTTCTCACCGAAGCGGGAATCCCCAATCCCCCATCGGCGCTCACCATCAGCGAATTGGCGCTTTCGCTTAATGTCAGCGGCTCCGACTTCGGCTTGATGCCGCCGGCACGGATGCAATCAAGATAACGGGCGAGACGCACCACGCCATGCGAATGGATCCCACGCATGTCCGTCGTTACGAGCACATCGGCGATCATCTCCGCATCATCTGCAGAGATTCCACCCGCCTCGCATATCTCCGACGTCCTCGCTTTAAGATCGCGAACGGTCCACACACCCGCCGGCGCCGCACATTCTCTCATTTATATCGCTCCATGTTTTCTGCTTTGAAAGGCTGTGTCCATAATCCACACTGACACTCCTCTCAACGCGCTCAAAGATATCAAATGCCGCCCAATCCCGCAATATCCTGTGTATAAAATCCGACGATAATTGTTTTATGCCATAACACCTAGAACTGGCCGTCGTTGAGCAGCATGCGGATGATGCGCCCGCTGCCGCTGGCGTTCGGGCTCCACGGAAAGTACCACGGATTGTCGTCGCGGTAGCGCTCGCCGACATAATACTCCTCTGTCACGGAATACTTCAAGATCGCATCAAACACGAGATCAGCAAGATCGTCGCGGCCAATCTGCCTGAAGCACCAGTAGAAGTGCTGCTCGGCATTTGTCGTGTACCATATATGCCTGTCGCTAAGATTTTTCTTTGGCGGATTGTTTGCGCAAAGCCCCTTCGGCGACGCCTTGCCGCTGCGCAGGCACCAATTGTACACCTTCATCACATCCGACTGGGGCACATATCCGCATTCAAGCCCGATGCGCAGTACGTACCCGTGCGAATTGTTGAAATATCCGGCCTTGAGGAACGCCTCATCATCGCCGCTGGGGACAAGTGGAACTCTCAACTCGTCCTTATCCTTTGCCGCATCGCTGAACTTCCTGTACACCGACGCTATCAAGCCCCGCAGATCTTCATATTCCGCCTGCACCTCGTCCGCGCGGGGATCGCCGAAATGACGCGCTGCAAGCGCAAACGACCTAAGCGCCGCCAAAGTGCTGTGATCGGTAAAGACCCACAGCTGAATCGGAGTGCCGTTGTCGGTAGCCCGAGCAGTGGGGAAGAATCCCGGCATACCCTTCTTCGGATCGGTTGCCGTCTCCTTGCGTTTTTGGCAGATCCAATCGAACGCCGCAAACGCAGCTTCGCGGTGACGGTTCCACACCGCGCGTTTATCGAACTGACGGCAATAGCGCGAAAGCGAATACAGACATTCGCCGGTATCGCAAACCCAGTCGTTCCTGAACGGTCCGATGCGCCCGTCCTCAGCCGAATATTCGCGGAAATAGAAATCAAGCGTACCTTCAATGTACATGTCGAAGTCGCCGATGAGTCCAAGCGCAATAAGCATATCCTTGCAGTCCCACGGCCATACGAACCGCTGCAGCCCGCCCTGGCGCGGCAGAATCAGATCAGATCCGATGGGATGACTGAAGCACTGGAGCATCTGAACGGTAAGATTCTTCACAAGACGCATCTTTTCCGGATCGTTTGCAATCGCCGCCGGCAAGCGGTTTATCTTGGCAAGCTCATTCTGCCAGAATTTTACGGCGGCGGCCTTTACCGATTCCCGATCCTGCGGACGCACAACGCTGTCATGCACACCGAAGGTGAAGTCTACAACCAATGGCTTTCCCGGCTTCGGAAACGCATTGAAACGAATGGCGCCTGTTTCCCATTCCCACACTGCACCTTCAGGCAACGCCTCTACGCGAACAAGCGCAGAGGCGCTTTTCCACATGTTGGAGGTTTCCACCCGGTTGAATTCAATCGGCTCCGACCAACGGAAGTAGCCATCCTCCGTCTCATAAGGCTGATAGACATCAGGAGCGCCTTTGACCGCATAGTATTCGCGCAGACGGCGCATCATCACCGCCAGAGGCAGTCCAGCCTTCGCGCTGCCGTCGTTTTCAACGGTAAGCCGAATGAAGCACGTCGGCAGACGCACTCCCGTTTCGCAGAAAGCATCCAAAGAAACGGTAAAACCGTCCTTTTTCCAGGTAAGACCATGAAAAGGCGTTCCGTCTTCCGGAAGACGGTTCTGCGCGTTCTTGAAATCGAACGGCTCGTCCTTTTCTCCATGCATTATCCAAAGAACATCAGATTTCAGGTCTGCATACCTGTCAGACCAATCATGGCGATGCGGCACGTCTCCGCGGATGATCTTGCCGTCGTTCCACAGCGTGAACATATTCTGCGCCAACGGCGGGTGGAGATACCGCCGCGTCGTACGCGGACGCTGCCACGAGGATTCTTCAGCCAATGACGACAACGCGAACGCCGCCACACCTAACAGACAAAACGCCTTGAGAACTTTCATTTAAACTCCTTGCTATTGAAAGATTTTCCGTATTGCTTTTTACTTTCCGCCGACAACGCCCTCTTCATCAACCGATACGAGCGGAAGCGCTTCGCCGCCGATTTGAAATGCCATATCCTCCTGAATCATGGGGAAACGCAATTTCCATATCTCATCGCACTCAGTTTTCTGCCGCTTGACCTCAAAAACAACAGTTGCGCCCTGGTACGGCATACTCCTGACAACCTTTCCGGTGGCATCGATCAATTCGGCGCTTACATTCTCCATGGGAACTACATTCACCGAAACAAATTCCGCCCTTGCCGGCACGCAGAAATTAAAGACTTCATTGCGTCCTTTGTACAGACGCACAGGGGCATCGGCCTGAAGCGCGCCGGCAGCACCGTCGCAAGCCATTCTCACAACGGCCATATTGCGCTGCGAAACCTCAAACCGGTACACATTCGCACCGTAAGTCTTTAGCGTATATTCAAAATCTCCCGCCGGCACGTCAAACTTGCCGAGATCCGTACCGGCCATATCCAACAGCTGCACGACCGCGGCCACATTCCCCATTCCAGCCGTCCTGAGCCGGTTGGAATTGAAGCGCACCTTGTACTCGCCCTCCCTCGGCACCGCCACCACGTACACGAAAGGCTTACGGACAAAAGGAGTGAACTTGCCTTTGACATTGCGCGTATCGCCCGCCGCCTTAAGTTTACGGAAATCGACTTCCGCAGATTTGAATCGCACCACCTTCTCCGGTTGCGGCACATACTTCGCCGCGAATTTCTCCATGTCAAACAATTCCTCTTTGCCGTCACGCTCAACCTTAATCACGCCGCAGAACTTCTCACCTATGCCGATGCCGACCGGTGCCTCGAACGCGCAGACTTTTTTGTTTTTGTCAATCTTGACCGTACAGCGCTCAAAAACAAGTCCACCGAAATCTTCCTGATGACGGTTATTTGAAAGCATAATCGCACTCTCAGCCTTGGATCCTCTGGCATCGAAAATGCAGTCGGCGAATATGATGTCCATCCCCGGCACAGTATAGTTCATTATCTTCAACGCTTCGGCGCCATTGCCGGAAAATTCACAGTCTTCGAACCTAACAAATCCCTTGACCTGCCCGTATTTGGCCAGCAGTCTCGGCGCGCCCGTCATGAACGACACTCCGGAATTTCTGTTGCCGTACGCCTTGCAGCGGCGGAAAGTTATGGACACCGGTTTCGTACGGGTGGTGAAATGTCCGAAGAAGAGGTCGATACCGTGCGAAGCGTTGCTGTTGAACACGCAATCCTCATACACTACGTTGACATAGCAGTTGTTCGGCGAATTGGGTTCCATGTCGATTCCGCACTGGGGAGGCGTGCCGAACGTATCGTTGAAGGCGCAATTCCGCACCACCATATCGCTTGCGCTGATCGGGCTCATCCCCTGACGATGATGATCCTTGAGCACCAGGTTCTCAAGCAGAACCCCTTTTGTCCCCCGCACATAAACGCCGTCTCCGCCTGACGAAAGAATCGTTAGATCCCTTACCGTGACATTCTTCGCGTCCAGGAGAGATACGGCGTGACGCCACTCGCTGTGTGCGTATTTCTGCTTCGGATCGTGGTAATCAGACTTATTCATCTTAAGCACGGCATTTCCTTCGCCGCGCAGCACGATATTTGAAGCGCCGCCCGTAATCCGCACTAAGCAGTCGTGCCGACCGTAGAATTCACCGCGCTTCGCCTTCAATGTCACTCCGTCGGCAATCACCACCTCGATATTCGAGTTGGTGATGAAAAGCGGCCTCGAAATCCAGTCCCCGATCTGCCGGTCGATTACCACCTTCTTCGCGCCGGAATCAAACGCCGCCTGCAGTGCGGCGGTGGAGTCATCCGCGTTCCAACCGAACGACGAAGCGTTTATACAATCCGCCGCCAGCGCCGGCAACATCCCGAAAACCGCCGCCGCAAAAAAACATCCCTTACTTTTCATTTTTCTATTCATTTCTCTTTCCTTTTCTCTTCACTCTTCTCTCTTTACTCTTCTCTCTTTTCTCTTTACTCATCTCCCATCTCTCATCCCTCATCACCCATTACTCATCTCTCATTACCCATCTCTCATCTTACTATAACCTGAAATCCGACGAAATCATAATACGCGCTGTACGTGGTCAATCCAGTTTCCGCATCATCTTCGCGAATCATCCGCACTTTAAGATTTCCAAACTCTTCCGGCTTATTGAACTTGATGAGCGAATCAAGGTTAAGCGCATTAGCGGCGGAAGTCTTTACGGTTATAAGACCGATCTTGTACGTTTTCGCCGCCACCAAAGCGTCGGCGTCGGGATTATCGATACGGATATTGATTTCTCCGCCTGCCGCAAACGGCGTGTCTGTACGGACATTGTAGAAACCATATCGCTTGAGATCATCGTCTGCCGGATTGAATTCAAGCACAAGTGACGTCACCGCATTGGGTTTAAAATCAACCGTAAGTCCATTGATGCAATTGTGCGCGAGCGCTTTAACCGCACCAGCCTGCACCGACAACTGACGTTTCAAGGGATCTTTCTGAATCCCGTCCACCAACATCTGCTCTTCAACCACTATGTTGGTAACGGCTGTAACATTCCCCGAATCATCTACGTTCTCTGTGATATTCGTTGTGTAGATGACTTCAAGGAGCTGAGCCGAAGCGCCAAGCGACAGCGTTCCGTTCCCGGTTTTACGGAAAACCCCGTTGACCGTAACCGGCCAATTGCAGACAAAATCGCAATTTGCCGAAACATTGACCGTTCCCGCCGTAGAGGAGATATACATGCCGCGATTCAAACCATTCGCCAATTCCAAAGAGTTGGTCACAATCACCTCAGAACAGTCGGCCAGCGAGAGCGCTTTATAGTTAAACTCGTCGAGTCTGCCGCCCAGTCCTGCAGGATTTGTAACTAAAATCTTTTGATGCTTATCATTTGCAAGGCCCGGGACTCCACTTGAAGCACTACCCTTGCCTTGTCTAAGTGAAATCGTGCCTTTCCATTCAGAGTTGTCTGCGGTAAATGAAATCTGACTATGCGGCTTACCCGTGCCAGTTATTCCAGAGACGGTCCAATTGCCGGTTCCGGAAAGTATCGAATCTATCGTAAGCACGCTTCCATGCCAAGCACATGAAACAACATCATCGTCCATGCGGATTGTGCCGGCAAGCGTCGGGTCGCGGGAATTGACTACGCGAAGCGAAAGCGGACAGGTCAACTCAAGATTGACTGTTGTTTTTGTACTGTCGGCAAGCACAAAAATTGCGTCTACCTCTTCACCGGCTTTCCGCACCGCCCGCAATGCCAATCCGGGAAAGACATAGTCGCCCTCACGATCGTATGGCGTACGGATAATATGCCCCCATCCGGAGTCTTCTCCAAAATACCCGAATTCATATATTGCATACTCATGCGGCAGTTCATCATTCGACCAGCTGGCCGCATTTGTAAAGGCTGAACCATAAACAGAGAAATCCACACTAGATCCTGAATATTTAGAAGAATCCGAATCAGTTAACTTCCCTCGCCCGGGAAAAATCGCCACGAGGGATTTAACACCGTTCTCCTTATCTTCAAATACGCTAAGCAGCGGTTTCTCGTCACCGACATAGACACTTTCATCTGACAACGCGAATTTTTCCGCATCCATCTCTTGCGTGGAAGGCACTATCAAGATCGGATAAATATACGGCCATTCATCTTCAGGCACAGACGGCTTGTGCGAAAAATGAATCCTTACCTTCCCTTCGTCTTCAGGAATCAAGAACTGATCTGTAACACGAATTACACCGGTCGTCTTTGATATGGAATCATACGGAATCTCAACAAGCGATTCAGTATGCAAGGTCAAACCTGAAAGTTTCACCTCACCGACGGACGCGACCTTAAGCTTCGCACCGTCTTCAATTTCTATCGTCGCATCAGAATCGGTCGGAGGCAAAGTGAATGTTACATTGCCTTTAGTCGGAGAAATGAGAGGTTTTTTCGACACCACCCGAATGTCTCCATGATACTCGGACATGTCCGCTTCCATACAAAGTGTAACATTTGTGGCATCCTTGCGTACTATGTCAGAACCGTCATAGTATCCGCCAATAACGAACCCGACGCCATTTTCACCTTCAAGAGTTCCGGTTATCCTCATTGTGTTATCATCCGCAGTCAAATAAAAGCCGAACGGCTTGTTTTTGGGAGATTCAATAATCGGACTTTTTATTGCATATTGACTTGTACTAGACCCATTTTTGTAGGCGTAACCAACCGCAAGAACCAACTTATCGCCGTCATTACTCACACCTGCATCCATGCAAAGTCTCGTAGTATAATTTGGCGCGTTGGTGTCACCTATGTACAAATCCCCTCCTTCGAAATTATACCGACCTCTGAGCAAAAGTCCATCTTTATGCCAATAAGTATCCTTCGGGTTAAGACTTCCGCTACCAGGATTATTAGCGGAATCTTTCCAAAATCCACCGGCATCATCACCACTCCAGCCTTTATCCTTAGTTGATGAGTTTTTTGAAAGATACCATGTTTCGGCATGTGCCGCCAGCACTGTCAGCAACGAAGCAATTGTCAAAAGATGGAACTTCCTTAAAATCCCACCGTTGTTAAGCAGAACCCCTCGCCTCGCGTTGCCGCCGACGAGACACTTCCCCTCGTCAAACCGCTTGTACGGATTTCCCGCATGGGACTTTCCTTTGGTCGCATCTGTCTTTGTGTAGAGTAGAGCGGAGCGTACCGGACGCGCCGAGACGTCCGCCCCCTCGTCAAACCGCATGTACGGATTTTCAGCATAAGATTTTCCTTTGGTCACATCTGTCTTTGTCATGACTTGCTCCTTTTCATTGGTCATTACAGTGAAATGAACTGCTCTTTCGTCCGAACACGCGACTGGTCACTTTTTCAGCACACCGTCGGCGAAATCCATCATCCACATCCAGTCGTACGCGGATATGCCATGGCTCTGTGAGCGGCGGATATAGCCAAGATCCTTGCCGATGGCCGACGTATCAAATTCCGCGGGGAAATCGACGTCCGGAATGCCGCTCTTACCGAGGAATTTCCAGACGGGGCTTGCTGCCTTGACCGAAAGGAACTCGCCCTTGGGATCGAACCACGGCTTGCCGAATCCCTGAACAAGAAGCGCGCGCGGAGCGATGCAGGCCACTAACAGATGCTGGTCGAACGGCAATGTCTTCCAGGGGGCCTTGGCGTACTTGGCATAGGCGCGGCAGTACCAGTGGGTGAACTTAATGTTCTCGGTGGAGATATTCTCTCCATAGTCGCGCTTTGCAAGCGGAACACCGCCGCCACCGGTCTGGTTCGGGACGCATACCGCGAAGCGCTCGTCGCGGGCCGCTGCGATAAGCGCCGCCTTCCCAAGACGCGAACAGCCCGTCACCACGCTCTTTCGGGCATCAATCTCGGGGATGCGACCGGCCAGGTCGAGACCGCGGGAAAGAGCCCATGCCCATGCACCAAGCGAAGTAATGTTGTCGGTACGGGAGTTGTCGCGACTGCCCCACAGCTCGAATACTCCTGTGTATGCGAAAGGATTCTGCTGGAACTTCGGATTCTTCTCGTCCTTCGTTGGATCGGGGGAGACCTCACAGTAGCATGCACTCATGACGGCGTAGCCGCGGGCAAGAATCATGCCAAGAGGGAAAATCGTCGGATCGTTCTGATCCTGCCGCTTCCCGCGCATGCGAGCGGAGCTCTTATTGCCATCGGTTTTCCCCGGTTTATCCCGTGTCCATCCCTGCTGCACCGGGATATCTTCATCAAACACAAGTTCATGATTCCCCCGGGGATTCAGGAAGGAAATCACCGGCACCGGCTTCTTGGCGAACTTCGGAATCCATACGATCCAGTTGATGCATGGACCGGACTTGTCAGACCTGAACCACATCCTGTACTGGCGACGGATCGCATAGCCGTCAACGGTCTCCTTCTCGTCCTGAAGCTCCGTTATCAGCGCTTCAGGCGTCGGCGGTTCCTCTCCGTACATTTCCTTCGCGAAGATTCCGAGAATCTCCTTGCGCCGCACCGCCCAATCGGCGGCGTCTTCAACCTTGCGGCCATCGATGAACGTTAGCGGATCCTCAAGAGTATAGGGCGCAATCTTCGATTCATCATAGTTTGGCAGCCTGACAAACACATCTCTATCCTGCACAAACACGGTCTCCGCCTGCGCTGCCAAAGCACAAGCGACCAACGAAAAAGCGAAAATCAACTGCTTCTTCAACGCCATCTCCTCATTTCCGTATGCCAATGATTGAAATGCTTCAAAATCAATAGATATTGTACAGGACCAAACGAAAATATCGCGAAATAAATTACTGAAAAAAACGCGAAACGAAATTTTAAAAATCTGGTACAATTACGCCATGGAAGTTATTCTGTTCTGCAAGCAGGAAATGCCGAAATTCTCGCTTTTTTCCATCATGGCGACTGGAATCATCCAGCATTATTTTGCCGGAGATTTCCGCATTCAAATGGTCGAAAACAGTATCGATGCAGTGCAGTTGCGCAAAGTGATCGATTTCTGGCGTCCGGCGGGCGCGATAGTTTCGGCCGCAAGCGGATATGGTGTATTCACAAAACGGAATCTGAAATCGCTGCCGACTGTGTATCTCGACCCTCCCACCATATCATCTTCATCATTCAATGTGGTCCAAGACAACGAAATGGATGCGAGGATTGCCGCCACGGAACTGCTTTCACCGGAAATTAGGCACTATGCGTTCGTCGGCAGCCAAAAACATTTCTGGTGGTCGGCGGAAAGAAGCAAAGCCTTCATTTCGGGGATGCGCGCCGCTAATCTTCCATGTTCCACATTCGAGCGCAAGCTTCCCGAAGGCGACTATCTCAAGGAGCTCGCGCTCTGGCTTCGCAATCTCCCGAAACCGTGCGGAATATTCGCCGACAACGACATAACCGCCTTGAAGGTGGTTGAGGTATGCTCAGCGCTGAACATTGCGATTCCGGAAGAGATAAAACTCGTCGGATGCGACAACAATGCGGATATATGCGAAAAGTCCCCGATCTCGATAAGTAGCGTATGTCCCAACTACGAAAACGCCGCAATGCTCTGCGCTAAACTGCTTGAAGAACGCATGGCGGATCCTTCAATGGCGCCGCGCACCGTCAAATATCACGCATCCGGTCTTGTCCGGCGCACATCGAGCAGCAATGTAACCAAATACGACCGTCGCGTCGACTCGGCGATGAAACTGATTCACGCCAAGGCGTGCGACGGGATAACCGTATCGGATATCGCCTCGGAGCTTGGCTGTTCCGCACGGCTGCTTCAGATGCGTTTCAAGGCCACCGTCGGCACACCGATCAAAGAATTCATATCCGATGTGAGAATGGAGCGGGTTTTGATGATGCTCAAAAACGGCCTAACCCCGATTCAAGGCATCGCCAAGGCCTGCGGCTACGGGACCGACGCGGCCTTGCGCACCGCGTTCCGCAAAAGACATTCCATGTCCATGAACGAATGGCGCAGACTATACCTCGACTCCCATTGAACAGCAGCCTTTATTTCATCTTAAATCCGTGGAGACAAGACCCTGCAAAATTAATAGGAAATAGTTAATTAAAAGGGCGAAGAATTTAGGGGGTTTGGGGGCGTTCCATCAGCAGCCCCTGATGACCTGCTGGGATTAATGCCTTACCGTTATAAATGGCAGCAAGATCGGGCCGTCCCGAAAGTTTGTATTCGCGCAACAGCTTCGGTGCTTCCGGATTGACGAAATCCCAAATGCGGACTTCACCTCTGCTTCTTGAAGTGCAAACCACAATCCTTCCGTCAGACCGCGGAATACCGCCAATGCCTTTTGGATGAGAAACCTTCATGACCGGGCCGCGCGTTCCATCGGGATTGACGAATTGATAGCCGCCACCCACCGTATACAGAAACTTGTCTCCGAACGCACATATGCCGTTGCTCTGATTTCCTGCCTTGATCTTTCTGGGATCATCTGTCCTCGCTGGACCTCCATTCCCGGCAAGTGTCGGCCACACAAGCCCCTTCTTGTTCCTATGCGCAGGAAACGCATTCCCTATCGCCCTATCCGGCAAATACCTGTCCCACTGGCAGCCCATCAGAATTCTGCACAGTGGCGTCAACGCATTGAAGTCTTCCAAATGGAACAGGTCGCAGGTTCCCGTACGCGTGGACAGAACCACTTGGCTTCCGTTTGGAGCCCAGCACCAAAAGGCGACACTTTTGCCTTTTTCCTGCGGCATGCGTCTGGCAATCTCCCGGAATCCTACAGGGCCATCCAAATCATACACACTCCATCCATCCGTTCCCTCGGCAGTCACAAGCCGCTCCCCGGCAAAGCAACAATCCGTCACTCTCTTGCCGCCCGTCAACTGCCCGATTTTCTTAAATCCATGCTCAGCCGACACCTCCAGCACATGCAGCCCCGCATCCCCGAATGCGGCATATGCGATATTGCCTCTCAGGCATACGGTCCGCGCCTGACCGGGTTTGGACGGCCGATACACATAAAACGAATTAAGGTCCGTAGGATAGGCATCTCTACTTGACGAATCCGCTGGAGGCAGACCCTTTGCCACTTCCTGAGGCTTGATTCCTTCCATCGGCACGACCCAAAGACCGCACGGCTTAGTCGACACATACAAGCACCCATTGCCGACAGCCACAGAACTAATGGCGGCAGATGGCCAGTTTTTGCCTTCTTGCGGAATGCACAAACGGTCAATCACTTTAGGCTCATGCGGATTTTTTACATCTACGACAAACATACCATTATGGGAATCGCAGCAAAATGCGAAACCGCTCGACACTCTCGGCGTCCAGTAATCATTGGTACGCGGCTTGAATCTCGGAAAGTCGATTCTTGAAACATGTTTTGGCTTGGCCGGATTGGAGATATCGAAAATATCCATTCCGCGACCGCGTCCGCAAGCCTCTTCTTCAGAGATTCCGCGCGAAATGCGCAGTGTTCGAGGAATATCATGCCCTGTTGAACAGTAAAGATATTTGCCGTCCGTGGTGACACCGTCGCCAAAACCTCCGAGTTGAAGCTCCGCCACTTTTCGGAAGTGTTTCATGGAGCGGGCATCAAACACCGTCACCTTTCCAGCCGCCCATTCCCCGGAATAAAGAAAACCGTTATGGTACACCACCGACTGCGATTCCGGAGTCTTCCTGATGCAAATATGCCTGGGGTTGCACGGATCCGACACATCCACCGCCTCGACGCCATTAATGCGTTCCGACAAAAATACCGTATTTCCGACAACCTCTATGCCGGTTGCAAACTCGACGGAATCGAATCTTGAAAGCAACTTCATTTTTTCAGGATTGCTCACATCCACAATGCGAAGCCCAGTTTCGCGAGACGCGACATAGGCTAGTTTTCCCTGAACCACAACCTGCCGCCGATTATCCATGCCTTGCAACGTTCCGCACAACTTCGGCGAAAGCGGCGAAGATACATCAAGGGCGTACAGCGAATCATCAGCAATGCAATACAGGATGTCGCCCTGAAGAAAAACTCCCATCGCGACATCTCCAACGGCCTCTACCTTACGAGGATGCCCCAACACACCCGCATCTGACGACATGGCAATGCCCTTTGCGCCCGACGACGGCAAGACAAACACTGCCATACCCAACAGAAAAACCGCCTTTATAATTCCAATTCGCATTATTTCAGAACCTCACTATTGGATTATCTTTTCAAGCGAAAATTATACAAGACATAACGAAAATAACACGCAATAAACTACTGAAAAAACACGAAACCAAATTTCACAAAACGATCGTCAAAAATTTTTATCTGAATTTTCAGTTGCCGTCCCTTGATTTTCAACCCCGAACACAAAATCTAGAACCTCTTTTGCGGGATAAGCAAGAACTTCCTGATGGCCTATGCCGTCAAAGACGTGAAAGGACGTCTGCCGCTTCCAATCCGGATACGCATCCAAATATTTCTCGAAACTACGGAACCGTTCAAGACGGTTCTTCCCCTGACGGACCGCTGCAGGTGTCATATCAAGTGCAGTATGTGGACGCCCCAAGGTATCCTTGCTGCCGCAACCTCGCCACACGCGCCGCGAGCAAAGATTTTTCATAATGTCCCCGTCTGTAAGCGACGCGCCATAACGCGGCCGTCCCTTCAATCCATAGTGCCACGGATCGTTCTTTTCAAAACGGAACTCGGTAGAGGGCGACATGTCGATATAGACCAGATCTATGCCTTCGCGGACAGCTCCCCTGCCAATCGCCGCATAACGTCCGGCGAACTGTCCTCCTGCCGAAAACCCCGCCAGGACGATCCTCCTTAATTCCGGAAAAATGGTCTTATCACCCAATCGGCACAAAATGCGATCGATGTAGTCGTACGAGCTGAAATTCGTGCCGTTCGCATCTCCACCTCCCCGCCAGTCGTCCGAAGCCAGCCCGGGTACGTTATTCGCCTTTTTTGCCCATGAATCATTCCAGACAGCCCGACCGTCATAAGCTTCATCAGGATTCTTTTCAAGCGTAGCGCGTCGCGGAAACATCGGGGCTATCACATAGGGTACGGGCTCGACACCATCAGCACGCGCAGCAAGGGCTGCATTGAAAACCGGAAACAGCTTTCTAACGTGACCACCCCAGCCATGAATGAGTATAACCGCCGTGCGGCACCGAGATCCATTCTCGATTGGAGTAGCAGCATCGTAATACACTGTCACTGGAACTTTTATATCCTTGAACCTGTACCGGTTGCGGACATGAGATTTACCATCATTGGCACAAAGCATCATCGCAAAAACAGATGCGAAAATCAAAGCCATATGCAGATGGCTTTTACCGCAACGGCGAATTCCCGTTATCGCTTCAACAAGACCATTGCGCCTTACTGCAGACATGAGCCTGTCTACGTAAAAAAACCTTTTTGCCGCCATTTTGACATTTCCTTTCTGATTCATTCGAACACCGCTAAGCAAGAAGACTTCCTGTCGTGAAACTCGACAGTCTACACCTTCAGGAATACGCCCTTGCGATAGAGAAACCACAGGACAAACCAGCAAGAAGCAAGGTGTCCCATCGAAATAAGCGCCAAACCAAACTCCTCTGGCAGGAACCTCGCTGCACCGCCTAGAAAAAACTTTGAGATGCCATCGAAGTCCACGATGCGCTGAAGAAGGTACGCTGTTATCGCATTCATGCCCACCACTCGCAGCGGCAACGTCCAGCCGCGCCACTTTTTCACGTCTATTACCCAGTAGAATACGGCGAATAGCGCAAGCGAATATGCGCCAGAGACAAGGACAAACGAAGAGGTCCAGAGTTTCTTGTTTATCGGCATCCAATTTGACCATACAAGCCCGGCAGCAAGCATGACAGCCGCCGCCGCAAGCATCGCAACCGTCTTGACACCACCGGCAGGGCGAGTCCTCACGCGCCCATCGCATCCATTTCGCCGAACAAACTCACCGGTAAACATCCCGAGCATTGCCGTCACGACCGCCGGCAAGGTGCTCAGTATCCCTTCCGGATCCGCCCTTGTTCCGCCGCCAAGCGAATTCGGAAGGAACAACTTGTCTATATATGCCGCATAATTCCACTCTGGCGACCATGGATCAACGCCTGCCGGGGCACCGGGCACGGCGGCAAATCGCATGATTGCCCAATACCCGACGAGAAACCCAACCGCGATAACGATGCGCGTACGACACGGGAACGCCATGTACAGAAATGCCGCCAACATCCATGCGAGTCCGATGCGCCCGAGGACGCTCGCCCAACGCACCTCGCCGAAGCCTTTTGTCAGAAGCCCATTGTATATCATGCCGAGCAGAACCAGCATAACCCCACGATAAATGAGCTTGCCCGCAATTCTCTTTGACATCCACCCTTTCTCACGCATCTTCACATATGAAAACGGGAATGCTACGCCGGCGATGAACAGGAAAAGCGGAAAGATCGTGTCATGCTGTGCGAAGCCGTGCCATTTAACATGGTGCATCTGCTGCGCAAGCCAGCAATCCCCCGCGCCAAACGCCATGCACAAGCGCATAACAACCGTCGAAAGCCCGATGATAAAGAGCATGTCGAATCCCCTCAATGCGTCAAGGGAAAATAAACGTTCGCTGTTTTCGGATTTCATAAAATCACTTCCCGCATATGCGTTTGAAATGTGGCAACACATGCCTTAGCCAAATGGCATATCCCGCCTCGTTCAGATGTAAACGGTCCTGAGAAAGATTACCTGACATGCCTCCGGCGGAATCGCGCAGTTCAGATGTGAAATCGCACCACACGATATGCGTCCCGTCGGCAAAGCCCCGGATAATTTCATTCACTTTTGCGTTTTTGGCATTCCGCACATCAGCTGCCGACTTCCCTCGCGGGAAAATCGGCAGAAGAAGAATCGCAGCCTGCGGTTGGCGCGAACGTATAAGGTCGAGGATGCGGCGCACGCCAACCGCAACATCTTCGGCCGGCTCTTTGTTATTCGTACCGGCCATCACCATGAAGAGCTTTGCCTTGTATCCGTCAAGTTCCCCATTCTCAAGACGCCAAATCATGTTTTCCGTGCGGTTGCCGCTGTATCCGAGATTAAGAATTGAATATGTCTTTCTCAGATTGTCGTAGAGTTTCTTTCCCCGTACTTTGTTCTCCCATCCATGCGTGATGGAATCGCCAACGAATACAAGGTCGATACTCCCGCCGGATTTGGCAATTTGATTCCGCTTCATCCGTTCACGCGAAGGCCATGGTGCACGGATAGGCATCGCAGTCTTTATTGAAACGCCACCGGTCTTTTCTTCCCGGGTCTCCGACAGACCGCAATCTTCAAGGTTCGACAATTCGGTAAAAACACACTTCACTTCCTGTGTCGCACCAGCAGGGAGTGCGTACGTCTGAATCCTGCAAATCACGATGGCTACGGCGAAAATCCCAGATACGAAACGCCTACATGTCATTTTCACAACGCATATCCTTTCATACAATACACTGCTATCCCGTAGGCGGGATAGATTCCTTTCTTTTGATTCCTCCGCACAGATGATATCATGCTATGCGCAGATAATCAATGACTATGTTTTGGGATACAGGATTCCTGAACTGGTGCAACAGACAGCAATACACCTGTCATCAACCGGCGTTTCAGATATGGACATTTCATAGTATCCTCCATATTCATATGAGTGAATGAATCGGTACGCCAAAAATTATATATCATTTAACGAAAATTACACGAAATAAACTACTGAAAAAAACACGAAACCAAATTTCTCAATCCCCTCACATCGACACTGCAGGATGCGTTGCGCCGGAACAACTGGGGATAGACCTCGAAAAGAATTATAATTTCACGTATTAACCGATTGATTTTATCAAATAGCACAATTCAGGTGATATATAAGATTTCGTCCGTGCCGTAATCTTGAGAAACAGTCCAAACCATATTCTCATTAATCCGCCGTCCCTCAAAACCGTGAGAATCATTCCGAAGAGAATTCTCATTTCTCGAATGTCACAAGGCAATAGTTTACGAACTGCATCCAAGAGAGGCTCTACCACCGCATTTATAAACAATGATCAGTGTTTACTGTATAATAATGTGCCAAAGGAGTAGCAATGTCATGGAGATATGGAAGATTCACAGGCGACGAACCGGTCGCATTAATGCGTACGGACAACAACTATCGCATAGGTTAATTTAATGCTATTTAGGTTTTCGCCATTATATTACTTTAGTATTCGCCAACATCCTACTTGTGTTTTCGCTCAGATTATGATACGATTTTTACCATATTTTGAAAGGAATTTACAGGTATGATAAATGGGGCAGACCCTTGAAAAGAGTTTGATTATTGACTTTTATTTGCCGATTTTGAGAATTATCCCTGTTTTCAGCAGAATCCATCTCGGCGATAGGAATGGAATAGATATATTTGATCCTGATTGCGCCGGTTCAATAATCGCCATAACGGTAATAAAAATCTGGTTATGGCGATATTGAATCTTGAATATCCCCATAACTTGGCTTTTATGATATAATATGGCGCGAACGGACAGGAGAATGAGATATGATAGGACGCAAAAAAGAGCTGGAAATCATTAAAGATTGCATGAAATCTGATCGCTCGCGACTGATTGTTGTGTATGGGCGT
>SUVZ01000450.1 GCA_015061765.1 Lentisphaerota bacterium | reverse complement strand
ACAAACCTTAGGTTTGTGACGTCAAAATAGTTGCCGCTGTGCCCGTTCGCATTAAAGTAGAGATGCCCGTCAGGATTCCTGAAAAACGCAGTCTCGATCTTGTCCGGATTCGCCTTTGCCCACTTGTCGGGGTAAGGTGAATGCATCGATGTGAACGAATCCGTTTTCGCCCAACGGTCCGCAAGCATGAAGTCCGCCACATCCTCCTGCGTCACCTCCACGCCTGTCGCTGCAGCGACATCGGCGGGCTTCAAGAGCATATAGTACGTACCTCTGTTCTTGAAGCGCGGCGCATCGGTATAGTGACATGGCGGCAGAACGATATCGGATATTGAAGGCAAAAGCGTTCCGTCAGCTCCGGGATAGAAAAATCTCATACCGAACACGCGTTCCATGAAATCGTAAACGGCCCAGACCGTAGGCTTGCGTACTCCTTTACCGAGCGCACGCCTCTCCTTCGCCTCAAAATCCGGATTCAGCGACGAATCGTTTCCGGCAAGAACGACACCGCCCTTAACGGTTTTAACGACAAACCCTTCCGGCGGCAAAGCAGCAACATCGATTCCGAACCTGTCGGTCGCGGCGCTTCGCCCGATATAAACAATCGGCGTCCCAGCGGGCACCTTGTCCGCCGCATCGTAAACCGGCGGCTCCTCACCTGTCTGCCGCCCGACGAACTTCGCAAGTTGCCTCGCGGCGACAGAAATCGACTTTGAGTTTTCGGAGAGCTTTTTTTCGCACGCAGAATCGGCGACGATCACAAACACGGGCTTACCGTTTTTCACAAGAGTCAACGGCTCTGCCGTATCGGGCTTGGCAAATCTGACAGGATTGAGAGCCCTGTTCTCAAGCGTCACTTCAGCAGTGAATGCCAACAACGGAAACAAAGCAGCGGCTATCAGCAACTTCATTAGGCACTCCTCCTGACTATCTGACAACTATCGAAAAACCGACATCCCGAGATATCTCAACCGACAAGGTATTGCCTTCCTTTATGAAAAGGCATCCCGTTTCCGGCGCGTTCCTGTTCGCGGCGGCCAGAACGGCATCCGGCACTGTCAATGTACCCGAAGCCGTCGCCAACATCAAACGTGTCTTCTTCTTGAGCGCCTTGCGGAACGCTTCAGCTTCAGCCTCAAGTTTGGTGCCTTCGCTGAATGTAATGGTTGGTGCAGAAATCGGCGTAACGCCAGTTTTAAGCCCCGCCTCTGGAATTTCAAAACGCGCCTTGGCATTTGTCCCGAAGCTCAACGCGGCCGTTGCCGTAAGTTGCGAAGTCTCGTTCCTGAAAACAACCGTACCGCCAACGATCGCATCAGAAGCGTTTTTATTTTTAAGCGCAATTTTTCCATCCTCGACGATGAATCCGCCAAGGCCCGAAATGTCCGGCCATCCCGCAGCCGTGTTGCTGCCGATTGTAAGGGTCGCGCCGTCGCATGCACCGAGCGCACCCGCCATGTTGGCTATCTTTTCGGACGAGGTAATAGACCTTGATTCGCGCGTCAGGAAATTGCCCATTCCTCTGAATTTTGGCATGTTCGCCGAATCTGGAGAGCCCGCGCGGACGGTAACGGGGTCACCGTTCGTGTCTTCAAGCGTCAAATACTGTCCGGAACTCCCCTTGATGCGCCATATCCAGAAGTCGCCGACGCCAGGCGCGAACCGGATCGTATCACCTTCGCCAGAGGGCTGTAGAATGTAGGCTTCGGCCAAGGTGTTCGATGCGCCAACGACAAATCTCCAATCCTCGTCGCTCATGCCCGATGGCCTGACGTTGAAGCCAATGGCACCGGCGCTGTCGCTCGCCCTGAAAATCCGCCCGCTGAAAGTACACGCGCCAGCGCCAAGGTAGATTGAGAAATATGAGTGGTTCGTGATCGTCCCCTCGCCTGAGATTGACTGCGCGTATTGCGAGACATTCCCGCAGTCCAGCACGCCTCCTGCGGCGATGTGGACGGGCTGGGTGGTGTGAAGTCTGTATGATCCGCCACATCGCACCATGGCACCGTCCTGTATTGAGATCGGGAAATTGTAGAGCGGGAAGTTCTCTCCGGCGGAAAGAACGGTTTCGCCTTCAAGGAAGTCAACGCCGCCCAGGTCGGTGGCGGCATTGTAGTGCCAGTATGAGTTTGAAAGGGATTCAATGGTCAGCCGACCTTTTCCCGTCTTTACGAAACGTGCCGTGTTGTTCAAAGAGGCGTCGCCCATAAACCTGTTGGAAACGACAACTGACGCACCCTCGGCCACGTAGAAGAAGTTCGAGACGTTGCCCATGTAGATGGCAATGCTGGAACCCGTGCCAGTAGTCTTTGCAAAGACGGTCTGTCCGCTTTCAAAGCGGAATCCGCCGCCTCGGCAGCTAGTCGTTCCATCGCCAATCGTCACGCCGAGATCGCCCGATGGGTTGAATACGAGAGTATCCGTGAATGCAGGTGTCCCCGATGGAGACCAGTTGTCGGCATCCGTCCACTTACCCCCTGATTGTCCAACCCATGTCCGTTCTACTGCAAACGCCAATATCGGCAACACCGCCGCCGCGAGAACAAAGGCCGCCGAGAATGAGCGAGAGACAAAACTACGAAGCATTTTATTGTTCATGTCATTCTTCCTCCTTAAAACTTCAATTTTGCCTATATTATACAGCCACCCCTTTGAAAAACACACCCCCGAAAGCGGGGGTGTGGAGCGGGTGGGGAAAGTTTTAAGTTAGGAGTTAAGAGTGGAAGTTTAAGGTTTGAAGTTAAGAGTTGGGAGCGGAGGAGTGGGTCATATTGTCACACCAGAAACCCGATTGCTCGCGGTCATCGTTTCACGAGACTCGCCGCCGTGCATCAAAGTCTCGCACGAGCCTCGGAAGCAAAAAAGCACACCACTGCGGAATCGTGAGAACATCCCGCTCGAAACCGACATTGCCGTTGACGACCTTCACACCCCACCGGACTTCGGGATAATGCTCGGAATCTATCAACGTCCGAAGCGACTTGCCTCTGGAATTCTCCGCCTTGACCTCTATCGGCACAATATCGTCGCCCGCGCGCAGAAAGAAGTCCATCTCCAGAGGAGAATTGTCACGCTTGTAATAGAAAAGCCGCTCACCAGCTTTCACAAGGGCCTCTCCAACTATGTTCTCGAAAAGGCCGCCCTTCCATGTGCCGAGATTACGACGAATCCTGACGTCTTCCTGAGAGTCTCTGTCCAGCATGGATACCAAAAGCCCCGTATCGCCCATGTATATCTTATAAAAATCGCTCTCTGCGTGTGCAGCCAGTGGCAGTTCGGGGAAATCGAGCCTATTGCATAGGTTGACGACCCCAGCCTGCAAAAGCCACTCGACGCAACCCCAGTAGTCCTTCTTCCTTGCTCCGCGTTCAACTCTGGAAAACTGAAACTTCTTGTTCTCTTTCGCGAGCTGCGGGGCGATGGAATCAAATACGCTTAAAATCCGAACCGGGTCTAGGCCCTCGCTGTATTTCTGTATGTCGATTCTGTAGTCGGACACTATGCGGTTCTGAATGGAAGTCGTCTGCTCGAACGTCCCCCTTGCAATGTAGTTTGCGACGACT
>SUVZ01000449.1 GCA_015061765.1 Lentisphaerota bacterium | reverse complement strand
GGACCTGACGATTTCATCGCAGGTGCATCTCGCGCTCACCCAACCCGACGCCTGTGGCGCGGGCGAATCTCTGGGAGATTTGGAGTCTTGGAGATCGGGAGGGGTAAAGCTCCTAAACTTCCAATCTCCTAAACTCCAAGAAGCGAAAGCAAAGAAAATTAAACCAAGTTATAGGCAAGAGGCGTTGGCTATGGGTGTAAGACCTTGATTTGCCGCCCAGAAAGTACCTGATCGGAAACCGAGGATATCGATTGTCACCCTAACCATGTGGTTAGGTGTGCTAAAGTGGCATTTGATGGTAAAATTTCAACATTTACAAAAAAAAAAGAGAAAGCAAATTATGAAGCTTATTCAGAGATGTCTCTTGGTGTTATTTGCCGCAACCTTCGGTGTGGTGCATGCCGCTACAACCATCTATGTGGATTCCGGCGTTGCCGATGAGGGTGACGGAACAAGCTGGGAGACCGCCAAGAAGACTATTCAGGCGGCGATCGACATTGCGGCAAAGAACGATACGATTTTGATAGCGAAGGGAAGGTATCTGATTTCAGAGACCCTTAAAATTGATTCAAAACATATTGAACTTCGTGGTGTAACGGGGGATCCTGCTGATGTTGTGGTTGATGCGCAAGGGAGTTGTCCGTGTCTTTCCAGTTTTACTTCTCACATCATAGTCGATTCGATCACATTCATGAACGGTAATTCGACAGACGAAGCAAGGGCGGGCGGCATTACGTCGGACAACCCGGTGTTAATCACGAATTGCATAGTCAGGTCTTGCAGTCATGGCCATAATGTGTCAGGGGCTGGTGTTTTGGGTGGCGGCATTAAATTGTCTACAAGCAGATCTCCGGATGAACCCACCGACAAATGGACAGGCAGACCGTACTTGCCGTTGATAGCGAATACGCTTGTGGAGGATTGCATTGTCTACACGGAGGACTCCACAAGCGATGTGTGTGGAGGTGGTGTATACCTTTTAAATCATAACACATCAGGATTGATGGTCCGGAACTGCATCGCCAGGAACTTAGCGAATAAAACCGAAAACAGTGTTGATCCTGCACAAGGTGGCGGCGCGTATTTTTACCACGGGAGACACGAAAACGATGTCTTTCTCGGTAATGCCATTGACCGTCCTTCTGACATCGGCGGCTATCTTGGCGTTGGCGCAGGTGTTTATCTGAGGGGCAGTTCTTCTGCGCAGATAGCCGTATTGACAGATTCGCTTGTTGCCGAGAACATGTCACCAGGGTGCGGAGCGGGGATAGGAATAGGTTCGTATGTCGCCGTTGAAGGGTGTTCAGTGGTGAGTAATCGCCTTTCGCATGTGAAGGCTCGCGCGTACTATCAGATTGGCGGTGCGGGCATTTATGTTAAGAAAGCCAATCATTCTCGGATTGCCAACACGCTCATTGCGGAGAACCTCGCCACAAACGAGCTGAATGTTGCACAATACGCAGGCGCGATTGATGCAGTCGAAGCCCAAAACCTCGTCATCTCCGATTGCGTTGTCCGTGACAATGTCCTTCAGAATGCCGGTGCATTCAGCTTCATAAGTGCCGGCGGACTGATGGTTTCGAATTGTGTGGTGTTCGGGAATGTGGCCACAGGTGAAGTTTCTGCAATCCGATTCATTACGAATCAAACCAGTCCGGAAGATTGTGCAATGTCATTGATTGCCGACTGCTACATCATTTCAAATGCTAATCTGCGCACGTCGTATCTTGCCTCTGCCGGGGGAATTATGCAATACTCCGGTGCACAGGCGAATAAGGAACAGAGTTTAGGTGCTCCATTGATCGTGCGGAATTGTCTCTTTGCCGGAAATCGTGCATCCAAAGCTTCCGCCGGATGGGGCGTAAGGGCATCGATGAGTGACAACGGCACTGCTGTTTGCAATGATTTGCTGACGTTTGACCACTGCACTTTTGCGAAAAATAAAACTGATTTAAACTTTCCGAAGTTTGTCCAGTTTACAAGTGATAAATCAGCAGGAAATGTAGTTTTTAAGGGGTGTGCATTTTGGGAGAATCGGTATTGGAATAGCGGTTCGAAGCTTGCCTATATTTCAACAGATTATACTGGCGCTACCTTCATGAACTGCTATGCCGATGTCGTCAATGATGCGTTTACCGTTACGGCTGAAAACGGCAATATCGGTGGTGAGGATGCCGGGGACGTCAAGTTCGCAGATGCCGACGCGTTCGACTTCCGTCTGCAACCGGGCAGCTGTCTCATCGACAAGGGCGGTGCGTTTGAGCATTGGATGGGGACGGGACGCAGAAAGTCCGTGCATGACATGGGCGCGGGCTATGTGATCGGCACTCTCGGCAGATACGGTGTGACGGTCGGACGGAGGCAGAGCAATCCGCGCCGTTGCGGAAAGGCGAGCGACATTGGCTGCTGCGAACTCTGGTGGGCTCCGGGTCTTGTAATGTCGGTCAAGTGACGAAAGGATGCTCAGGTAATGAAAGCATATACGTTGTGTTTGACATCGGCATTGGCATGCTGTGCGACGGGGTATGAGGCGGCGGCGCTGCGGCTTGTAACGGAGTGGCAGTTTGCCGACCAGACCGATGTGCACAACGAGCTTGTCGTCAAAACAGAGCGTCTGCTTATGGCGGGTGACGCTCCGTATGCCGTGCATGCCAACGTCGTTGACTGTCGAGACCTGCTTGCAGGGACGGGCGTTGTTTTCATCGTTGAAGGCCCCACGACGCAATCGCGCTGGAGCAGGAATCCGGACTTCACCATCTCAGGCAGGAGCATTGTCGTACATTCGAATGGATTCCCCGTAGCGGCCTTGGCGTATTCGGGAGGAGATGTCGGACGTCTTCGTGCGATTCGCGCGCATTCGCGGCGGCAGCATCCCTATAATCCGAAACAGAACGGGCTGATGCTGTCAAACACATGGGGAGACCGTCACCGTTTTGAGCGCATCAACCGCGCGGACATGCTCCGCGAAGTGGATGCCGCCGCGGCGTTGGGCGTGGACGTCATGCAGATTGACGCCGGCTGGGCGTGGGTCAATGAAATGCCGTGTGAAAAGGTGACTGGACCTTTGGAATGGGAGCGCTATTGGAAGCTTCCGGCCGGGGCATGGGGAGTGAATACAAACCGTTTCCCGAATGGGATCTCCGAGATATCCGTCGCCGCCCGGGCGAAAGGGCTGTCTTTCGGCCTCTGGTACGCTCCGGACTGCTCGGATGACGCTTCTGCATGGAGGCGGGATGCCGACATCCTGCTGGGACTATGGCGCGAAGCGGGCATTCGGTTTTTCAAGACAGATTTCATGTCTGTCCATTCGAAGCTGGGATTTGACAATGAGCGCGCATTCTTCGATGCCGTCATTGACGGATCCGGCGGGGAGGTTTCCTTTGACCTCGACGTTACCGGGCGCGTTCCGCGGCTAGGCTATTTCGGCGCTCCGCGGTGCGGGCTCTTTGTAGAGAACCGATATATCCGCAAGAATGACGGACGCCTGTATTTCCCCCATCGAACGTTACGCAACTTGTGGGCGCTGTCGGAGACCGTCGATCCCGTCCGCCTGCGCATGGAGTTCA
>SUVZ01000448.1 GCA_015061765.1 Lentisphaerota bacterium | reverse complement strand
ATTTCCGCTTGAAAAAAAAAATGTTTTTGATATTATGTTTGTTCCGTTGGGTTAGGGGTTGGTAAACCTCGTCAGTTAAATCTATCAGGAGGAGAGTATGGTCAAAACAACGTTTTGCGGCGGTGTCTTTTCAGGCATGTTGCTTTTGTCGTTTGGTGCGCTTGCGGATGATGCGATTGCCACTGCAACATTGAAAGCGAGTGACACCGGATCAAATTCGGCCTTGTTGAACGCTTCGGCATGGGAAGGCGGCACGGAGAAATTCCCGGATCCGCAAGTGGATTACTTTGTCGGCAAGGACAAGACCTTGCGCAGCAAGCCGGATCAGGATATTGTGTTCGGCGGCAGGTCTCTCATCATTGGAGACTCTGCGAATAATAGATATGCCACATTTGCGTTGCGGACATCCGGTGATAGGATTCTGCAGTTTACGGGCGAAGGAGGGCTGGAGCTCGGAAGAGGCGGTATAGAAAACTATCACCCTTATTGTACTGTCATCAGCGGGAAGGTGTCGGTCACTTCCACATCTGCGCGACCGTTTATTTTTTATTCTGGAGGCAATCCAAAGGGTGAGAGATTGGTGAATTGCCAGTTGGAGGGGGAGTTGGTTTCGGACGAGAATGCGAAACTGTTTTTTTATTCGGCTGCAAATGTTGGCGATGTGACTCTCGCATATTATCGTTTGCTTTGCGATGCATCCGGATACAAGGGGATGTTTGAAGTCAAGCAGGCGTCCAAAGGCGAGTCGACAAGCCTCAATCGTGTAACCGTGGAGTTTGGGGAATGCAATTTTGGCGGCACCATAAAGATGAACAAGAGAACCACGATAGAGCCGTATGTTCTTGGTTCAACCGCGAAGGTGCAAAATCTTGAATTCAAGGCTGGTTCTGCGCTGTCGTTGAGATGGGATGCCGCATCGCAAAAGGGGGCAGGCCTTGCCGTTGAAGGGAGCCTTTCCGTTGAATCTCCCGTTGAGGTGCGTCCGTCACGTCACAATGGCGAATACGGCGACGGCGGGTTTTCAGTTGCATTGCTGAAGGCTCCGGTTGGAGTTGAACTGAATGCGGATGATTTCGTGTTCATCGCTTCGCAAACCTCTGACGTGGATGGCTTCGTTTCACCTGTTGTCCGTCTTGAGGTCCTCAAAGATGCAGATGGCAGGGATGTGCTTTGGGCGAAGTCTCGTCCGATAAAAAGATCTTCGGCCAATGACGAGTCTGGAAAAACCTGTTCGCTCTGCTACAATTCGAGCGTGCCGCTCAGCAACTGGCCGGATGGAGAGGTGGCTAAACCGGAATATGACTACGTGTCTTCACATACCATCCTTTCCTTGGGCTCTTCGGCTGCGGAATCGGTGTTTCCTGGAAATTCCCTTACGTTCAAATCCGCTAAGGATAAGTCACTTGCCCTGCGTTGCCCGGTTGTGGTCATTCCTGATCTGCGCATAGACCTTTCCTCCGGCGCTTTTATTTTTGAAAACTGGGGAGGCGGCGACAAGACCACAAACTCATTTGCGTCAGTTTATGGAACGGTGGCCGTGAAGGGGAAACTCAATGTCATCTCCGGTACTGGGAATAGCAAGTTGATTGTCTATTCTGGCAACAAGGGGTTGATTCGCATCGATTCGGATATTTTCGGAAACGGAAATATTGAAGTCAAGGTGGATAAAAACTCCACGCTCTGCTATATGGAGCTTGCCGGGGACAATTCAAAGTGGAAGGGACGCTTGATCGCTTCGCAGGGTTCCCCGAATGTTGAGCCTCATGCAAGCATCCTTTTCCGTGAAGCGAAGAGCCTTGGAGGCGCCATGTCGTCATTTACAAGAAACGCCATTGACCTCGGCGATAGTGGAATCCTGAGGCCTCTTCAGAGCGTTGCGATTTCGGAGCCGACGAGAGGTATCCGTGTCGGTGGCAACAACTGTCGCTTTGCAGTGAATGAAGGGATCACATTTACCGTTGCGCAGCGTATATCCTATTCAGGAAAACTTACGAAAACCGGTGCTGGCACTTTGGCGTTAGGAGGCGGCAGTCCGCTTTTTGCTGATGATGAAACCACGCCACCAACGGAAGGGAAGAACCTTCTTCACATTGCGGAGGGTGCTCTCACGCCGCTTTCGTCGGATGCGTTTGATCGAATCGCCGTATCGTTTGCGGAAGGTACAAGGATCGTCCTTGCCGTCCCAGACAGCTACGAGGAAGGTGTTGGCCGCTATGGAATGGCGCTCACCAACGAGTTCTCCTCCATCACGCTGCCTGCGGACGGGCTTCCTGTAGCCCTTGCCGAGGGTGTGGAGCCGCCGTCTAGCAGTTTTGCGATACCGATCTGCACGGTGCGCACCGCTGACGCCGCAGCATTGCGGGATGGACTGGTTCTTGAGAATCGCAATCCGTTCCCATGGTACGTAAGTGAAATCAGAGAGCGGGACAATTCCGACGGTACGGTGACGTTTGAACTGGCGACCAGCCATACCGGATTTATAATAAGCGTGCGCTGAAGCATATCCTGATACGCATTCAAGGAGTAATTGTGAACGCTAAAAGCCTACTGTTGTTTTTTGTGCCTTTTGTGTGTTTCCCTGTTTTTGCGGCGGAACAGCATGTGCCGGTAAAGCGGGGTTTGTGGAAAGTATTCAATTACGACACTCCTGACAAGACTCCGATATTGTTCTCCGGCTGGAGCAAGGCGGAGGATGCCAGTGCCATAGACTACTGCATATTCTTAGATGTGTTCTATTCAGATGGAACGGCGGCATGGGAACGGCGGGCAGATTTCAGTCTCGGAACACATGACTGGGAAGAAGCGAAAGGTGTGTTCATTCCTAAGAAGCCAGTCAAGAAAATCGACGTTTACGCCATATTCCGCAGCAAGGTCAAGGGAGAGAAGACTCGAGGCACGGTGAAGTTCCGCGATTTCCGCATAGAGCGCCGTGAGGGCAAGGGAGAGGTTTACTCCACATTCAGTGTTACGGACAGGCCGTTCTCGAATTCAAATATTGTGACGAAAACCCTGTTCAAGGGCAGGTCGTTCAGTTCTGTCACGGAGGCTGTGCCCGATAATTCGGCTCGGACATCCCCTGTTCCGAACGGGAAAGCGGTAGTTTGGACCGCCGACTCCATGCGGCTTGTCACGCCTTTGACGTTTCCGGATGCCGATGCGGCACACGACATTCGCATCTCGCTTGCCAAGCGGGAGCGAGAATCGGCGCAGATACTCATCTCTACGGCGGCGGATGTAGAATGGCGTACCGTGACGCTGCACATATCTCTGCTTAAGCGCAAGGACGGAAATGTCTTGTGCGGCAAGATCGATTGGCGTCGTCAGGGTTATCTCGCGAGGGAGCATGGTGCTAACAGGCATCCGCATTCCTTTCCGGCTGGTGAACGCTGGTTCCCCGATCCGCTTCTGCCGCCCGCGCCGATGCGCGTAAGGCCTGCGTCGACACAGGGAACGTGGCTGACAGTGTATGCTGCGCCGGAAGCCGAGGCTGGCGAGTATTTCGGCGATGTCGTCGTCCGTGATGGTGGTCGGGAGATGGCGCGTGTGCCGATGCGCGAAAAGGTGCGCA
>SUVZ01000447.1 GCA_015061765.1 Lentisphaerota bacterium | reverse complement strand
GTCGTACTCTCCAATCAATGTCTTCTTATTCTCTGCGTTCCGTGCATTCAACGATTCCCTCTCAAGGCAGATGCACTCAAACTGCCGCGCGTCCGGCTCGCCTTCGTTCAGCCACAGCCTGAACAGCCCCGGATTCCCTCCCTTGACATCGACCGTAAACTCCTTCAGTTCGTTCGGAGCGAGCGAAAGCGCAACCGTCGCGCCGTTGGAGAAATTAAGCGTCTTCTCCACCTTCGCTGGACTTTCGTTACGCGCACGTAACCGGAACGGCCGGGTCTCACCTTCGCAAACGGACCAGTCCTGCAGTTCGTAACGGATGGGCTGCCACTTGAGATACTCTTTTCTGAGAGCATTCTCGCCGAGCGCAACCGGCAGGAAGCGGACCTCGTCAACAGCCCCTTCAAGACCGGGAGTGCCGCGTCCGCATCCCAGCGTGAACGTCTTGCCGAAACGCACATTGGCATTGGAGAAAAAATTCGATTTCACCATGACGCCGTCGGCGAACCACAATGACGAACCCGTACCGGCATCGTAGGAAACGGCGACAAAATGCCATTCGCCTCCAAGCACGCGCCGGCCGAAATTGTATTCCACCACACTGGACGGACCGACATTTCCGCAAAGGCACAAACCCGAAACGATATTTACGCCACCTGAGGAAAAAAGCGTCCTCATTCCGGACCCCGACTCGACAATCCACTTGATGTTACCTTTGTCGTCCCTGTCCCGGTCGCGCCATTTGTTGCCGCAGGGAATTGAATTGTCAAAGCGGAGCCATGCCATGAACGTTCCAGATGTAGCCGTCATGAATCCCGAATGCCGTGCGGCGTACTCAAGGACGGAATCCCTTCCAAGGTGCGCCGCGCGTCCTGACAGCCCCTTCACAAAATCCACGTTGCGGCTCTTGACGGGCTGCGTCTCTCCAGTATCGTCAAAGGAAAAACACATCTCACCCGCCGTCAGACACAATACCTGCCCGGCGACAATCGCGGCAATCGCAAAATTCAATGTTCGCCTCATTTGGGCACTCCCTTCTTTTGACGCACGCGCCCGGTCCACGAATAGGTAACGAGAATGTCGGCAACGCCGTTCCCGTCGGTCTCAGCAAGGAAAGAATGGCCTTTGAAATCCACATCCCTGCCGTTTACGTGTACAGAATAGATTGGCACTCCGTTGATGCCCTTGATGCAGCAGTCTATTTTCTTTGCCGACGTTCTCAGATTGTACTTGCACGACCCCATGTTGTTCGTCCATTCGGATTCGAAAAAGCCGCCGCCAGGAAGTGTTGTGCGGTATTTTCCAGACCGGAACGGCGTAATGATCCATCGCGGCGAGAATGAGATGCGTTCACCCTTGCCGCGTACCGGTGAGACTCCCGCGAGTCCGCGGTCGAACCCGGCAAGAAGTTTAGCCGCGACAACCGGATCGTCGACCTTCACGTCCGACATGACGAAACTCTTCAGCAACGCCCATCCGAATCCATCCGTATGGATTTTTCCGCGAAACGCGGCCTCGGCAATTTCACCCATCTCCGAAAGCGGGACATTTCCGATCGACTGCGTGTCCGGGTCGGCATATTTGTCCGCAATTCCGGCGAGGGCGATTCTGAGATCCGCTCCGTTGAGCTTTTCAAGTCCAGTAACGCGGTTTCTTTCCGCGACTTCGCGCCAATCGACCGACGCGACCGCCGCAAGCCTCTGAAGAGCCCTGTCTATACCGAAATCTCCGGAAGCCTCGAGCGCGAGCCGCCGGACCGCACCCGTTTTCGCGCCATTTTCCATCCATTTCGCCGTATCCGTTTCGCCGCAGTCACCCGAGGCCGTAAGAATGGCGGCGGCAAGGCTCTGGTCAACATAATAGCGACGCATCGAAACAGGACGCGGCGCTCCGCCATGCGCCGTAATCTGAAGCTCAATTCTCTTCGGGGATATCGCCTTATCCAGAAGCCTGATCCGACGGTAGCCAATCGACTCGCCGGAGAGGACCTCACGTCCGTCCGCGAGAATCCTCCAACCGTCTATCTGCTCGCCGTTCGCGAGATCTTCGCGCATCTCCACAATATTGAACGGCTTGCCATCCTCTGTCACCTCATTGGCAAAGAGATTTCTGCACATTTCGCCGAACCCCCTTAGTTCCCGGACATCGTCTTCATCAAGAACTCCGGCCTTGTCCGGCGCGATTCCAATGTTCATGATTCCGCCGTTTCCGACCGTCCCGATAAAACGTTGCGTCAGATACGCGGCCTTCTTGGTCGTACCCTTTTCACGTTCATGGTAGAACCAGCCCTTCCGGAGAGGAAAGTCCGCTTCGCACATCCTGAAATGCGTGCCATTTTTCGTACCCTTGTTGATCTGAGGCTTATAGGCCGGATTGAGATACTTTCCTTCCGCATAACCCACTGCCGCCACGGTGGTGGCTCTGGAATCGGGATCGAGAATTCCCCGCTCGTTTCCGGGCCAGCGGAAGTCCGATTCATCCTTCTCCCCGGCAAATATCGTCACCCCCGGTTGAAGTCCGCGCACAAAACGAAACACTTCATCCAGACGATAGTATTTTCCCGCGATGCCTATTTTGCGGCGTTCCTTCGCACCACCGTACCAGCCGTCCCCACCGTTCGCCCCGTCGAACCACATCTCGAACACTTCACCATAATCACCGCCAAGCAGCTCCTTTATCTGCGAATGGAAAATCTCCACGTACTTTTCAGTTCCATAATGCGCGCTGTTGCGGTCCCAGGGCGAGACGTACACCCCGAATTTCAGCCCCGCCCGACGACAGGCCCGCTCCATCTCTTTCAGATAGTTGCCCTTGCCTCCGCGGAACGGGGATTTCCGGATATTGTGGGATGTGGTCTTTGTCGGCCACAGACAGAACCCGTCATGGTGCTTGGCGACGACAACCAACCCCTTCAGCCCGCCAGCCTTGCACGCCAGTACAATCTGATCGGCATCAAACCCGGACGGATTAAGCATCTGCGGATCTTCATCCCCGTATCCCCATTCGCGATCCGTGTAGGTGTTGAGTCCCCAGTGCACAATGCCGATCACATCCACACCCTCAGCCAGCCTTGCCCGAAGAGCTTCACCCGGTGCAGGTCGCATCGCAGCAGAAACATTCAACGAAGCTGCCACGCCCGTGAAAGACGCGGCCATGAGCAACGCGATTGCCGACAGATTCATTTCAGATCATCCTCTCTACCTCAATCCTGTTCGCAAACGAACCCCGTCTGCTTCATGCCTGAATTATACCAAACATCAGGTTTAGATTTTGAGCACAATCGGCTTTATGTTTTTCACACACCATCTATCCCCGACTTCTCGTACGCATCCATAATCCTAAATCGAGGAAACCGGATTGTCGAGGCGGAGACCTGAAAATCCAGAAGGGGATTTTCAGGCTTCATTTCCTTTATGCGAATATCGGCGGGAACTATTTCATTTGCCGGAAGCCCGGTACGAAGACATCGTCATGCCGAAACGCTTCACAAAAACGGTCTCAAGATACACCGCCGAACTGAATCCGCTGGATGCGGCTATCTCCTGATGCGTAAGCACGGAACCTTTGAGCAGCCGT
>SUVZ01000446.1 GCA_015061765.1 Lentisphaerota bacterium | reverse complement strand
GGAGGCTGCAAAACGCCTGAACGGTACTTATGGATGCTCGGTTCTTGTGAAGGGCGGCCATTCGGACGGGAGTTCCGGTGTTGCGGCGGACCTGCTCTTTGACGGTGCCGAATTCACGGCTTTTTCCCTGCCGTGGATAGTGAATCCTGTGTCAACGCATGGAACGGGATGCTCTTTGGCGTCCGCCATTACCGCAGAACTGGCTTTAGGCGCCGATATTCGCACTGCTGCCGAGGGTGCAAAGAACTATGTCCATCAAGCCATCACCAATTCGTATTTTGTCGGCGCTAACTGTGGGGTTTTGGGGAGTGGGGTAAGGGGTAAAGAGTTAAAGAGTGAAGGGCAATGGATGAAGGGTAAAGGGTAAGCAACTACCAACTATCATTTACCATCTGCCAAATACCATCTGCCAACTATCAATTAATCAAACAGACGAAAGGAAAACAATGAAACACATGGAAGAAACAATATCCGCCGCAATTGTGCGGAGCTATTTCAGGAAACTTGAAAACAACCTCGCCGTCGATGTTGCGATTGTCGGTGCGGGTCCTTCCGGACTTGTAGCGGCGCGCGATCTCGCGCTTGCCGGATGCAAGGTTGCCGTGTTCGAATCCAAGCTTGCGCCCGGCGGCGGAACCTGGGGCGGCGGAATGCTGATGAACGAGGTTGTCGTGCAGAATGACGGTGCGGACATCCTTCACGAATTCGGGATAACAACAGTTCCTGTAGATGAAAACTACCATACCGTCGATTCTGTGGAGATGGCGTCCGGACTTATCTTTGGCGCGCGCAAGGCGGGTGCGGTCATTTTCAATGCAGTGAGGGTCGAGGATATCGTGATTCATGACGGGGTCGTGTGCGGGGTTGTGATAAACTGGAATCCGGTGGCGCGTCTCGACATGCATGTGGATCCGATTGTCATATCCGCCCGAGCGTTGATAGACGGGACAGGCCATCCCAGCGAAATAATAAACAAGGCCGTAAACAAGGCGGGCGTGAAGATCGATTCGCCCACCGGAGCCGTCATGGGCGAGAAGCCGATGTGGATGGAGGATGGGGAGCGCACCACTGTCGAAAACACTAAGCGCCTGTATCCCGGCCTGTACGCATCGGGCATGGCGGCGAACAATGTGCAGGGAGGGTTCCGCATGGGGCCGATATTCGGCGGCATGTTCAAGAGTGGACGCAAGATCGCGAAAATAATCCTTGAGGACCTTGGAAAATGAATGACTTCGGGCTGTATCTTGTGATCACCGATCCTGTTGTGGGCTACGCCAAATGCGCGGAGGCTGCGGTAAAGGCGGGTGTGAAGATTATTCAGTTGCGCATGAAGCATGCGTCTCGTGAGGATATCCTTCGCGAGGCGCGTGAGATGCGCAGAGTGACGGACGGTACAGATACGCTGTTCATCGTGAACGACGATCCGCAGATGGCCGCTGATGTCGGTGCGGACGGCGTGCATGTCGGACAGGACGACATTTCGCCGGCGGAAGTGCGCAAGCGTTTTCCCGAACTGCGCATTGTGGGGCTTTCGACGCACAATATGGATCAGGTCCGCGCCTCGACGGGCCAACCCATAGACTACATCGGTGTCGGGCCGGTATACGCCACGCCAACGAAGGATATACCGGATCCAACGCTTGGTCTGGAGACAATGGGCAATATGATCGCCGCCGCCGCACATCCTGCGGTTGCGATCGGCGGCATAGACGCGCAACGTCTCCCTGCCGTACTCGCGGCCGGCGCCCGCAATTTTGCAGTCGTCAGGGCGGTGTGCCAAAGTGCGAAACCATACGAAGCAATGCGGTCGCTCATGTCAATGGCTGGAGAGTGTCGCTGAAGTCCCTTTTTGCGAGGCGGCGGCGCAGATATTTCCAGTCAGGGAGCCGAACGTCCATCAGTGCGTAGAAGTTCGGTCCGTGGTCGTGCGCCTTCAGATGGGTCAGCTCATGCACCACGACGTACTCCACAAGTTCACGTGGCGCATGCGCAAGTTCCGTGTTGTAGGTGATGATCCGTTTGCGGAAATGGCACGATCCCCACAGCGTCTTCATTGTCCGCAGTTTCCATGACACATCGGGTTCTCCGAGGCGCATCGCCCATTGCCCGTTCAGTTCGCCAAGAACGGTGCGAAGACGGTGAAGCTGTTCCGGTGTCGGCGGGCGGCGTATTGCAGCCGGTGAGGACATCAATTTCGTCCGGGCGGAGACCGCCCATTTCCACTTTGAACGCAGAAACGCCTCTCCCTCGGCGAGCGTAGCCCACCATTTGGGGACGGAAAGGTGTATGGTTCCGTCCGTGCCGATGCGTATGTTGATGCGGCGAATTCGCTTGCGCTCCACATCCACCGGAATTCCGTCGAGATAGTTGCGTCCGGTCTTCAGCATTGCAGCACCCGGTCAGCTGAGGCCAAGAAGGGACTTTGCGGCGGCAAATCGGTCGGAAAGGTCCACTTTCTCCGTCCCGAGTCTGGCGCATGTCTCGGCGAAGCGTCTGAACTTGTGCGGACCGGGGAGAAGATTGTCCATGACATGCACCTCCGCCTTGCCGAACGAGCATGCTTCGGACAGCATGCCGGTCGATTCTGCGGTCACATACAGGTGCGACGCAAGAGATACGAAAGCGGGGATCGGGTTGAAATGGTCTCTAGAGTAGAGAAGCTTGTAGTCGAACGGGAACGAGTCCACCACGGCCTCCACCTCCGGCGGTGTCCTGCGCGAGGTTGTCACCCAGATCTCGTGGCCGACGGCCTTGTGGACCGAGAATATCCCTTCAAGCTGCGACCGCATCCATTCCGGCGTCATGGTCGAACACTTGTTCGGTCCGCCTACGATTACGGCCACGGCGTTTTTGGATTCGGTCTCGCAATCGCGCTTTTCGCGGAATGACTTGACCCCGGCTTCGTAGAAAGATGCATCCGCCGCCACAAGATTGACGGGGATCTCTATTATGTTCGGCGCGGAAGGGGGATTGTCGAATGCTGGGGCAAGTATGCAGTCGAAGGATCCGATGCTGTATCCGCGTGGCAGCAGAACGACTCCGCATGGGACATTTAGACGCCTTGCGATGGTTTTTGCCGCATAGAATGTGCCCGATCCTGTTCCGAGCACTGCGCAGTATCCGCAATCTTCAAGCTTTTCTTCGAAACCGTCGAAAAGGGCGGTGGTGCGTATTCCGAGATTGTCCAGAAGGTATGAAAGCGCCTTCGCCGCCTTGGATTTGAAGCGAACGGGAAGGATGTCGAATTCACAGCCGACTCCGCGCGCGAAAGCCTTGGATTGGTTTTCGTGTCCAGCCTTGCCGTCGGTCAGTATCAGAGCTTTCATTTTTTCTGCAGCATTTCCTTTACGGCGCGGCGAACCAGACGCTTCGCCGACGCCATGCTTCCCTTGACGGTGCATCCCGCCGCCCTGACGTGTCCGCCGCCGCCGAACTGCCTGGCGAGGAGCGTGGCATCGTGCATTGAGCGGGTGCGGATCGACACCCTGATTTCGCGGGTGCGGTCGGGTATCTGGTAGAAGAACAGCGCTATCTGGTTTCCGGCGACGGAACGCGGAATCTCCACGACATCCTC
>SUVZ01000445.1 GCA_015061765.1 Lentisphaerota bacterium | reverse complement strand
GTGCGCCGGCGCAGTTCGGACGTCTCCACACTGCGCCGGCGCACGGCATTCAAGACCGCATCATCCACCCTTATCCGGCGTTCGTAGCGACACCCGCCCTTTTCGCCGGTCTCGATATCCGGCGGCATTTTGAGCGCAGCGCCCAGCGCGTCGGAAATCCTCAGTTCGACCTTCTCCTCGGTCATGGCCGTGGTGAAGAACACGAGTGGATATCTGCGTTCGTCAAGCTCGGTTCCGCTCGACAGCATCCTGTCCGCAATGCCGAACCCGGAGAAAACAAACGGAACCGTAAGCTCGTCGCGCGTCTTTCCGCGCACGACGACATCCGGCAGACGGGCGGTGAACTTCACCGCGAGCGGTTCATCGGTATTGCGCAGATCGGCAGGCGTCATCTCGAACGACAGCATCTCGGCGCCGGGATAGGAAGATCGAACAAGCCCCTCGAACGCGCGGCGGCGTTCACGCGGCGTACGCTTCACGAAGCTTCCGCGGAACAGGTCGTTTGCGCCGCCGAACGTGGCTGACGTCTCGACAAATGCGGAGCCGTCAGGCTCAAGCGAGCCGCGCGTCGTGGCGCGAAAGGCGTTTTTCTCGGCGGGTGTCACCGGCACAACGGCGAGTGGACGTCCTTCCGGATGGGCGACGAGGTAGGAGCAGTCCATCAGATATGCGGGCAGCAGGTCCCTTGTGTTCTCGTTTGTGGGATCCATGAGCGTGAGTTCGCCGCCTTCCATGCCCGACGGCGTCTCAACCGCCACGATTGCATGATTGAAGTACGGGAGCGGAACATCCTCATCCATCTTGGGGCCGACGCGTATAAGCACGGGGTACGCATTGAACCCCGCAATGCGGAACATAGACACCAGCAGAGCCGCCTTGTCGCGGCACACGCCATAACGGTTGTCGAACGTAAGGCTCACGTCGTGCGGCGCGTATCCCGGAGACTCATCCTCCAGCGTCAGCCCCATGTACCTGATCTCCTGAGACACGAACTTGAATATCGCACGAACCTTTTCCCTGCCGCCGTCAAGTCCCTTCAGGATTTCAGTGACCTTGTTTGTCATCGCCTCATTCGTCGCCTCAAGACGCGGCCGGCACAGTCCCCAGTACCATTTTGACACGTCCTCCCAGCTCTTTGATGTAGACACGAGGAGCGTCTGCGCAACGGAGCCGAACGACGGCATGTCCGGTTCCGGGAATGCCTGCGGAACGTTCGATGCTGTCCAACGAAGGACTTTCCTTCCGTCAGAAAGCATCTCGTCATCAGAATGGACTACCGTGCCGTCAATTGGATGTCGGAGTTTCACGTTGACAATGGGACGCTCCTTCGGCTGGACTATTTCGAGTGATGAGCGCACTATCGGACGCAAGGCCTCGAACATCGCGCCGAACGCGAATGCATCACGCATTCTCGGCTTCAGCATCCGCTCCCTGGTCACGACGCGGCGCGTCTCACCCACCTCCATGCCAGACACGGCGCATGATATCTTTCTGTCGAGGGGATCGTAGATGTTGGATGACGTGGACGAATTGTCCGTCGCCTCCTTGAGCGTCCTGCGGAAATCGACGGCACGCACAACGCCGTTTGTCCCGATGATCTCGATCTTGACTATCTCGGCGTCGCCATACCTCCTCGACACGCCAACTGTAACCGTGCGTAGGGCGCGACGCCCTTTTTCGGTAAGTGCGAGTATCTTCTCGTCGTTCTCGACGGTGTACGTTCCGTCCGCAAAGTATTCGACGCGGGTACTGTCGTCAATGACGACGGTGTCGGCGTCAGGGTAGTCCATGCGGGTGATTCCACAGACGGTAAAGGCCGAAAGCACACACGCCAGCAACGGAAACCTTGCAGCCACGCCCGGAATTTCAATGAAAAATCTTTCCATGCGGCAAATTATAGCAAATCGACACCGCAAATAGAGTGGAGTGTTCCGCGTTATCCATTCTGGACTTTCACCTCCAACGCACGCCCCTGACGGCAGCGCTCAGGGCGCGTAGCCGAAGTGCGCGGAAGTGGCAACGGCATGGACGCGACGTCTCCTTGTCTGGAGGGTCGGAACTCGCCGCAAACTCGCCTGCAGACCCTTAAGCGCAGCAGAACTATATCCTTGTGATGTTCGCTATGTAATTTTCACATAATCCGCCGACATCCACCATGTCCTGTGCGGACACATTCTTGCGTCCGCACACTTTTGTCCGTAGCCCAGTCGGGGACAGCCCTTGCCAAACCTGAGGACAGTCCCCTTCTCTCCGCACTGGGCACGTAGATGAAGATGTGGAAATGGTTCGACATGAACGCGTAGGCCAGCACGACAACGCCACTGAACTCCTCTACGCGGCGCATCAGCGCGACTGCGCGGTCCTTCTCCTCGTCGTCGAGGAAGAACGCACGGTGCGCAAGTCGGCTGACAAGGTGATAGCACCTGTTCTGCTCGACAACCCCGTTCTTTCTTATGTGGGCATTATACCAAAAACTCGGCTACTGTATCAATTCTACTGTATCAATAAGCTCCGACCCTTCATTCTCACCAAACACCGCGGTGTCGGCAACCGCAACCATACAGGCGATCGATATCTTTTTCATGAGCGAAGAATTTATTTCAATTCTTTGATAAGTTCGAAAAGAACGAGCGGATCGTCGGTGGCGAAATTGTCGAAGCCTAAATCCCAGATGCGCTTCAAAACATCCTTGTTCGCGCCTTCCGTCCAGGTAAACGCCTGCACCGTTATTCCCTTGGAATGCAGAAGTTTGATCGCCTTCTTGATGCACTTGGTCGACGGGCAGAACGGATCCGCCTTGGAAAGATCGGTGCGGATATGAATCTGAATCTGGCTGATCCCCTTCCAACCCGCTTTCTCCATCTTCGCAAACGTATCCTCGAGAAATTTATCCGCTTTGGCGACCGCTTCGGGCGAATTGTTCGTCGGCCATGTTCCGAGCCATACCATCCCAAGCCCTCCGGGCACAACCTTCTGCCAGCGCTCCATCAGCGGGAAATTCGGCGAGGTGTAGTAAATCTGCTTTTCTATGCCGTATTTCTTCGCCATCTCGGCCATCATTTCCGGCGGTGCACCCTTCTCGTCGAGATAAAGAATACGGTCAGGTCGTCCGGACATCGCGGCGAAAACCGATTCCATCGTCGCGATGCGCGTCGACGAGAACTCATCCCCGAGATAGGAACCGGTATCAATGTCGCGGATATCCCGCCAGTTCAGTTCGCCGACCGGGACGTTCGCGATCTCGGCGGAAAATCCGCGTCCGATGCGTTTGAGCGTCGTATCGTGAAAGGCGATCGCCACGCCGTCTTTCGTGAGCCGCGCGTCCGCTTCCGGCGCGACCCCGTGTCCCCAGCACCAGAGAAACGTTTCAAGCGAGTTGTCAGGCCTTGTATTACGTCCGCCTCCGCGATGAACCTGGCTGCGAAACAGCCCTTCGCTGCGGGGGCTTGATGCGCCTGAAACGGCACATGCGGGAAAGGCCGCCATCATAACCAAAACCGTCATGAATTTCCTGAAGCATGTCATTCTGAACTCCTTATTTTTGATTTCAAACAATGTAACAACTTCCTTTACCT
>SUVZ01000019.1 GCA_015061765.1 Lentisphaerota bacterium | reverse complement strand
ACATCCACTACTGCAACATCGCCGACAGGGGTGATCCCGCAGAAGCGAGGATTTCCCGTCTTGTCGAGGATGTCAGGAAGAAAAAAATCGAATATGATTTCGTTGTGCACGTTGGTGACATAGTCCATTGCCAAACTGGCCATGCTCCACGCGTAATGCACGAATGCAAAGAAGAGTGGAAGCATGCGCTTGGCCATGTGAAGAAGCTTTTCCCGGACAAGCCTTTCCTTTTCACTCCGGGCAACCACGATTGGTACGGCGGCGATTCATGGCAGGGCGGCGGCCCGTGCATACGCGAGCACTACATTCCCTTCATAGAAAAGGAGCTTGGCGCGCCGCTCAACGGACTGCCGTTCTTCACTTTCCGCTTCCGTGACGCGTTCTTCGTCTTCCTCAACCATCTCGGAATGGAAACGGGGCTTGATGTCGAATGCAGGCGCATGCTCGAAAAGGCGGTTGCGCATGCCGATGCCGATCCTGAAATCGCGCGCGTGTTCATGGTGTCGCATCCGCAGCTGTGGAATGTGGACTATTTCAGGTTCAACGAGAATGCCGCGTTTCTCGAGACGGTCATGAAAGCAAAGAAGTTCGATGCGTACTTCAGCGGACATGTACACATGAACAGCCTTACCGCGCGCAAGAACGACTACGGCACCGCACTTCGCCAGGTGTGCGTCGCAGGAACGTGGCCTCCGGTCAACGAGGGACCTGGCCGCTATCGCGCCGTTCCCACGCTCCAGCTCAATCCGCCGCCGTCAAAGAGGATATTCTCCGGCTTCCCGGCAGATGTCGCGAGTTATGCGGTCGTGACATCCTCTCGCGAGGAAGTCCGTGTGCGCTTCGAAGCCGTGGGCGGTGGCGTTCTCGCGGAATACGTCTGGAGCGGACCTTACGAAGTGCGGGAGAGCGTACCGGCCGCACCGCGTTTCGACAATTCAATGCCGCACAAGATACGCAAGGCGAGTCTCGGCTATTTTGCGCTTTTTGTCGACAGATTCCTCGGTGGAGCACCGGCTCCGCGCGTCAAGGTGAACGGCGTGGATGTGGGAGAGCTGCGCAGGAACCATTCGGCATTCCATACGAATTGGGGCGGATTCAGCATCGAATTGCCACCCGGGATACTCCGCCGGGAAAACCGCGTGGAGATCTTCAATGCGTCGGGCGAGCGTTTTCTCGTGCGCGATCTGGCCATAATGGCGGAAGACGAGGATGGTTCGGAGCATTTTACTCCTGTATATCAGAAAATGATTTCCTTCGGGGATTGGCGCACGTTCTTCATGGGATTCGGACTTGTCCATCAAGGCGTAGGAATACTCCACAGCGATGTGGCGGTGAACGCTTCCGAAGAAATCATCCAGACGGTGCCTCAACATTCCGGCAGCGTCTCTTTTGCGCTGGATTTCAAATAGTAAAGGAAAATTCAACATGAATTCGATGTTGCTGCTTGCCGCATCTCTTCTCACGTCCGCGCCATGGCAGACGTTTACCGCCAAGGACGGAGACAAACCGTGGACCTATACCGCCAAGGATGAAGATATCGCGAAGGGCGGATGGGTGAAAATGTCGTTTACGGCATCCTGGAAGGATGTCGTAAAGGAACGTCCTTTCTACGCCTGGAGCGGAATCGTCTTCGCCGCCCACGCGTATGATGCGGAAGGGAAGAAGCTCTTTCTGAAAACCGTGAACCTCGGCGACGGCAGCCGGGATGCAACTCCGGGAGAGATGAAATTCCTTCTTCCCAAGGACTCCAGAAGGTTCAATATTTCGTTCGGGCCGCAATTCTCGAAGGGATCGTTCGAACTGAAGGGGGTTTCCGTCGATCTGATTCCGCTCGATCCTTCCCGTCCGTCGATCGTCCACAAAGGACGCAGCCACGAATACGAAGAACGCGGCAAGCCTCCGGTCAATCCGGCCAAACTTCCGGCGGACGCGAATTTCGGGCTTTTCAGGATAGACTCGCCGCGCATGACATTTGACCGCTTCGCACCTGAAGCATCGCAGATGACCGAGGGCTTTTCGCTTGCGGCCGCACCGGGCGAAACCGCAAATCTCCACATCGGCATTTTTGCCGGTCGCGATGTGGAAATATCCGCCAGCGTCTCCGGTTTTACCTCCAAGTCCGGATTTTTCGGATGGCGCAGAACGGATCTCAAGGCAAAGACTTCCGTGTTCCGGGCGCACAACCGCCCCAACAACGCCGGTCGCGGACAGACCTACTGGATCGCGCCCGAGGTGCTCATGCCGATCGAACGTCTTTCCTCGGTGAAGGCGGGCACGACCGCGCAGACGCTAGTCCAGTTCCGCGTGCCGCGCGACGCCAAACCCGGCAAGTATGAAGGAACCGTAGCGTTTTCCTGCGGACCGGAAACCCGCGAGGCGAAGGTTTCCCTTACGGTTCTTCCTGTCGTCGTGCCGTATCCCGATCCTTCCGAATATCAGCAGATTCTCCATGTCGGCTGGTATGCCGACAGGCCCGAGATACTCGAGCAGGTGTGCCGCGATGCGAAGGCGCGAGGATGCGAATCGCTTCTCATCGCGTGCCAGTACGGCAAGGGACGCATTGTTCTCGAGCGCAAGGACGGGAAACTTGCGATCCGCAGTTTCAACCGCTTCGACCATGCACTCGCAGCGTTCCGTGCCGCCGGAATGCGGGGCACTTTCTATGTGCATTTCTCCGACAAGCTGGAGGTTGCCGTCGCAAAAGCGTTGGGAGTGAAGATGCCTGACGGTCATGGAGAGCAAACGGCCATCGTTCCTGAAATGGAGACAGCGGAATTCAAAGCGGCTCAGGTCGAGGCGCTCAGGCTTTTGAAAGCACGTGCGGGCGGCGACATAAATCTTGCCGTTCTCGCGATGGACGAGCCCGACAATGGTGCGCGCATCCCGAGGGCGGTATGGGAGATCGAAAGGATAAAGGAGTCGGGGATACCTTCCGCTCTCTATGCGGGGGCGCGTTCCTACGACAATACCCACCCCGACATAATCATCGGACAGGTCACCCCCAGAACTCCGGTGTATGAACACTTCAAGAAGGAGGTCGCGAAACACGGCTCTCTGCTCTGCCGTTATGGCGGCTCGGGATCCTACGGCTTCGCTTTTGGCGGACTCATGCCGTCGCGTCTGCTTCACGGCTGGGGAGAGTTCCTCATGCCGGAGTGCAAAGGGCACACAATCTGGACCGTGCAGGTCGATGAAACGTACGACCCCGCTTCCGTCAGGCATTTCAGTTCTTTCGGAACCGTCTATCAGCGCCTCGACGACGGCAGTCTTCTCACTTCCCTGCAGTTGGAGGGGTGCTATGAAGGTTTTCTCGACTATGCCTATCTCAAGGAGCTGGAAAAACGTCTCAAGCTACGCTCGGGCACGGCTGCGGCAAGGCGCATTTCGGCGGAGTTCGAAAAAATGAAAGCCGAAATGGATTCGGTCGTTCCCTACGGCCTTGATGCGGATCTCGTGATCGATCCTGAAAAGGTCATGAAGAAAAAGTTCACGAATGCCGATGCTGTTGCGGCGAGAAACAGAATTGCGGAGTGGATATGCGAATTGGATTGACGGCTTCTTTTGCGATCCTGTCGGCGGCGGTATGCGCCGCGACGGTCGATGTCGGATCGATGGAATTGCCGACATACATGTTCGGCGATCCCGACCCCGTTCCGAAGACGCGCTCCGACCATTATCCGTATTTCCGTTTCGACGGCTACGAGGCAAAAGCTTCCGCCCGCAAATGGAAGAGCGTGGTTCTGGAGAGCGACCGCCTCCGCGTCACCGTGACGCCCGAGGCGGGCGGCAAGGTGTGGGGTGCGGTGGACAAGATCACCGGAGTCGATTTCATATATTTCAACAAGGTCGCAAAATTCCGCGATATTTCGATGCGCGGCCCCTGGTCTTCCGGCGGCATAGAATTCAATTTCGGAAAGATGGGGCATGAACCATACACGTCGGCTCCCGTCGAATGGTGCGTACGCACTAACGCGGACAAGTCCGTCAGCTGTTTCGTCGGCGGCACGGAATGGCTTTGCCGCACATTCTGGCAGGTGGAGATACGCCTAAAGGACGGTGATGACGGTTTTGAAACGCACGCCGTATGGTTCAATGCGTCCAACCTTCCGCAGACGTACTACCAGTGGATGAATGCGGCGTTCATCGGCGGCGACGGCACGCGCTATTTCTTCCCGGGCGACAATTGGATCTCGCATGGCGGCAAACCGCATCCATGGCCCGTGGAGAACGGCCGTGATCTGTCGCTTTATTCCTGCAACGGCATTGCCGGATATGACGAAGATCACCGCGCGATGCATATCATGAACGGCGACAACCGCTATTTCGGCGTATGGTGGCCGTGGCTCAAGGCCGGTGCGCTCCACGAGAGCCGCTCCGACGAGAAGTACGGGCGCAAAATATGGATGTGGGGGCTTTCGCGTCAAGGGGCGATTTGGGAAGGACTTCTCACCGACACGAACGGCCCGTACGTGGAATTGCAGTCGGGCCGGTGCTTCCAGCAGCCAAATGCGGGTTTCTGGAAAACCCCGTTCAAATTCCCCTCGTTTGCGCCGGGCGGCACAGACGTGTTCGGAGAACGCTGGAGCGTCGTGCGCGATGCCGCAGATTTCGGGAAACTCGACATCAGGAAGTCCGCAAAACCGCGTCCGCTCGAGATGCCGGAGAATTTCGACTGGGATTCCGCATATGGACGTTACGTAAAGGGAATCCAGAAATTGCGCGAAGGGCAGAACTTCGATCCGGTTGCCGCGGAAGTGGCTCTTCGCTCTTCTATTGAGAAAGAACCTTGCTTCGCTCCTGCCCTTAATGCTCTTGCTGGGCTTTATGTTGCGCAGGGACGCATTGATGAAGCGAAAAAACTTGTACGTACTTCGCTTTCTGTCGATACGTATGATGCAGAAGCAAATTATATTGACGGTCTTGTTTCTGCCGCCGAAGGTGATACGCTTACGGCCCGCGAACGTCTGGGGCTGGCGGCATATTCGCCGATGCTCAGATCTGCCGCTCTTTCCCTGTGTGCAAGGCTTTCTCTTGCCGAGTCCGATTATGCAACGGCCGAAACCCTCGCGGACGCCGCGCTGGAAGCCAATGCTCGCAATATCGATGCATTGGCGGTTCGCATCGTTTCCCGCCGTCTTGCAGGCGATCGCAAAGAGGCTGCACGCCGTGCCGCGCAGGTTCTCAGAGACTTTCCGCTGCATCGCCTCTTTATCCACGAGTTGGCACTTTGCACCGGCAAGACGGAAGATGCTCCCCGTGACGAGTTTCCGGAAAAGACCTATGCCGAACTTGCGGGATGGTACGAACTTTCCGGTTTGGCGGATGAGGCGATTTCGCTCTACGACCGTGCCGGAGAATCGGTTGTGGCGCGCACCAGGGCGGCATATCTTGCTTCCCGTGTAGGGCGAAAGGACGCATCCGCACGGCTTGCCGCCGCCACAGCGACACCGATAGCATTCGATTTTCCGTTCAGATGGGAATCGCTGCCGGCTTTTGCCTGGGCGGCGCGTGAAACCGGATGCTGGAAGTTCAGGTATCTCTCGGCACTTGTCATGGCAGCCCGCGGACGCGATGGAGATGCAGATGCGCTTCTGGAGGCTTGCGGAGATTCCATTGACGATGTCAATGCTCTTCTCTACCGGGCCGGGCGGCGAAAAGGCGGCCTTGCGTTGGCCGATATAGAAAAGGCGTCGCGCCTCGGAGACTCGTGGCGTGTCGGCCTTGCATTCTACCATGCATATGCGGCGGCGGAAGAATGGAAAAATGCCCGTCGCATTCTCGAGGATTATGTGAAGCGCTACCCCGGGAAACTCGGTCTCGAACTCAACTATGCGCGCTCGCTCGTCCGCACCGGCGCATATGCCGAGGCGATCGCGTTTCTCGACGGTATTGCGACATTGCCTTCGGAGCTTGGCGAAAAGCCCATCACAATCTACCAGGAGGCGTTGGGGGCGATGGCTGATGCGGCAATAGAACGCGGAGACGATGCCGCCGCCCGGAAATATCTGAAGAAGGCTTTGTCTTTTCCTGAAACCCTCGGGGCGGGCAAGCCGTATCTTCCGGACAAAGTCTACGATTCCTGGCCCAAGCGCGTCAGCGATTTTTGCCGCAAAGAGGGAATTCGCTGATAAAGGTGCGAAACCAGGCGGCGAAATGTGGTATAATTCGCGGATCTTCAGGGGTGGGATCCCAAGAAGAGTAGAAATTTGATTGCGGTATCGTGCTGTTTTTGCGGATAGTTTGATTTTGGTGTTTGTGCGGTTTCGGGTGGGGTTGCGGGCAACGGGGACGTTGCCCGTAATTCGTACATGCGGGCAGCGGGGACGCTGCCCCTCCCGGGGTGGTGTGGACTGTGCTGAGTGTAATCGGTTAGTCGGATGGGCGGCTTTAGCCCGCACATTCGACTAACCGATTACTGATTCGTTTCTAAATTATCTTGATTTTTGAACGAAGGAGTGATATCATTGCGGGCGTTTATGGAGAGATTGTATTCATACATTTTGCTCCTTGTTGTGTTTTTAAGCATGGCGGGGTGTCAGTCGTTTCTGCAGGAGACGCGTGAAAATAGCGTTGATGCGGATGTTCTGGCGACATATTTTGACGGTCCGAAGGTCCGTCCCGGCGTTGCGTTGGCGATTTCTGTTACGGCCACAGGCACGCAGGGGCAGGCGGCGAAGCAGTATTTTGTCGATGCGGATGGCTACATTGCGATGGAGCTTGTCGGGCAGATAAAATGTGATGGGCTCACCCTTGTCGGGCTGCAGCAGAAGATCACCGCTGCGTACAAGGAGTTCTTCCTTGATCCGCATGTTACCGCGACGTTCATATATCAGGCCGGCGGCGGCATGGTGTCTCCGTGGGGGACTGTGACGGTGCTAGGAGAGGTCAATAGGCCGGGGCCGGTGGATGTGCCCTCCACGATGGATCTGCGCGTCACCCGTGCGCTGCAGCTTGCCGGTGGAGCGACAGGCATTGCCGACAAGGCAAATATCCGTGTTACCCGTTGCGACAAAGACGGCCGGCAGACGAAGACGACTGTCGATTTGATTGAAATAGGCAAGGAGGGTCGGCCCGACAAGGACATGCTCCTGAAGGCAGGGGATGTCGTATGGGTGCCGATGAGCTGGTATTGATTTCAAGATGAAAGGATCGGATATGAAAAGCAGAATCTTGACTGTGTTTTTTGCGGCGGTTGCGATGGCGCTGTCGGCTCAGATGCCTCGCAGCGAATGGCATGCCAAAGTTGGTGAGTGTGCGCTTGATCCGGTGTCGCTCAAGGCTACCATCGTCAAGCTTTCATCTGCCGACAAAAAGGCCTTTCTCGCTGAGGTCAATGAGGCGATTTCCAAGATGCCGGGCAGTCCCGAAGCAAAAGCCGCGCAGTTCCTCGCGATAAACAGGGCGGCCGTGGCTGGAGCGGGTCCGGCGGACAGGTTGGAGGTCCTTGCAGAGGTGTTTGCGACTGTGCCTACCGAGTCGCTGGCGGTCGTGAACGAAGAGTTCGCCAAGAACGAGTTTGCCCGTCCTGAAACGATGGGCAAAGAGCAGTATGCGAAGATCATATCCACTGCGATGGGCAAAATTGTCGAGCGTTGCTCATCGTCCGAGTCGGGTGCCGTCCGTTCTGGCTTTGCAGGCATCATGTTCGTGCGTGCTGCGGGTGATGCCGCCGATGCCGCGCAGTCTGCCGTGGTGTCGACGCTGCCGCCGGAAGTGCGTCTTGACGCCCGCAACAAATGGATACCTGCGGCACTCGGCAAGGAGCAGACAAAGTCTTACGATTCGATGCTGGGGGCGGCGCAGGCCGGCGAGGAGCCCGACCATCAGTTGGCCGTTTCCATGTACAGTCAGCAGATGATCGAATCCATGTTGAGCGATTTGCAGACCACGCACGAGTCTGGCGAGGAGATCGGAAAGATCGAACGCGGGACGACTCCGGTGGATTTCTTCAACGCAGGAGCCGACGCAATTGGCGTGAAGGAGCCTACGCCGCCGCGCGGCATGATTGCGGACAAGGAGATTTCCGGCGCATTGATCACGGGGCGTCCGGAAGACAACGAGAAGCCGCCGGTGAAAAACCCGTGGTACGGCGGCGATGGCAGAGGCGATTCGGAGCCGGGACCGTATTGGCTGCAGCATCTGTGACAATCAATTTTGGGTGACAATGATGAAACTACGTTATACGATATTGCCGGTGGCGGTGCTTTTGGTGGCAGGAGTCGCATCTGCTCAGCAGGGCGTCACAAAGCCTCAGACGGATTCCCGTCCTACGGGATTCCGTTTCTTCAACAATCGTCTTACGATCAAGCCGCATGTTTCGCTTTCGTACACGTACGATACCAATATCGATGCGGATAGTTCAGAGGTGGATGATTCCGTGTTTGCCGTGAAGCCCGCCGTAGACTTTGAATGGCACGGCTCAAAGTGGCTTGTAGTAGGCGATATTTGGTATCGCCACCGCTATTTCTGCCAATATAACGATCAAATGGGCGAGAACAGCTTTGGCGAGGCACTCCGTTACAAGTATGTATCTACTTCGCAGGACAAGACGGGTTGGACGCTTATGCTCTCTGAGCGCTATGCGAACATTGACCAGTCCGACGATTTGAACTTCGGCGGAGACGGCCGCGGCATCTGGCGCCATCGTCAGACGTTTGACGCAGCCGCTGTTGCCGAGCGGCGTTTTGCCGACAAGTGGCATTTGAGCGTGCAGGGCCAGTACAGCTGGCTTGATTATGAGAATCAGCGTGGCTACGCCCCGTTGTTCGGCTGGCATCAGTACAGTGTCGGCTCGCAGTTCGGCTATATGGCCTCGAAGTGGACTGACCTTCTCGTGGCGGCAGGGTATTCGATGTATGATCAGGATCTGTCGGGGAATCTGTATCATACCAGCCGCCGTTACAATGAACAGTCCGATTCGTACTCGATCCAGGCCGGTATCGGCACCCGCGCAAACGAAAACATCCATTATAGGGCCCTTATGGGTGCGTCGTGGTTTGACTACGGCGGGCAGCGCTCTTCCGACTGCGGATGGACGTATACTCTCTCGGCGAACTGGCGCATACGTCGCCATTTGAACTTTACGGTTCTCGGCTCGAGTTACTATCAGCCCTCCGACCAGTATGTTGGACAGGCAAGCAAGGTGTATACGCTCTCCGGCGGTCTTTCCTATCTGACTTTGGGCGATCGTCTGAACCTTTCTCTGAATATCGCGTGGCGTTTCGATGAGACGTGCTATTCTGATGAATGGTACAACGCGTCGCAGAATTATGACCGTGAACTGTTCTCGACGCGTTTCGCGGCGGATTACCTGCTCAATCGCTGGACAAGCGTGTACGCCCATTTGATATGGGACAGTCAGGAGACCGATGGAAGGAACACCCTTTATGAATATGACCGTGTCAGGGCGGTTTTCGGTGTAAGGCTTCACTATTGATAAGGCATGTTCCATCATAGCGTATCAAGATTCGGGTTGGCAACCCATTTAGCACTCGCCGCCGCTCTGCCGGCGGCGTTGACTCAATTTGTTTCTACGGATTTTCTGTCTGTTTCCATGCTTTGGGTCTCTCTCGCCGCGTGGATATGGATGCTTTTCGAGCCTTCCGTACTCGCAGGTGAGACGGTTTCGCGGGCGCGGGCGCGTATGATCAACAGTGTGATCAGGGATCCCTTCGCGTGGTTTATGCTTCTGGCGACTTTGTTTGCGTTTGTCAGAGGGCTGAATTCGGATATTCGGCTTTTCTATGACGCGGAAAAGACCGTGTGGGCCGTGAAGGATCCGTCTGTGTCCATAATGCCTGGCTCGGTCGGTGTTTCCGGCTTTTTCCCGTTTGTCACGGCTGTAACGGTTTCAACCATCGTCGTTGGCGTCAGACATGCCTTGGGACGGAATGCGCGGATATGGTTTGGCGTGATGACAGGCGCGTTCGCGGCGGTTGGCGGACTTGCTTCCGTGATCTGCGTGGCCTTGGGGAATGAACCTTTAAGGAATGCCGCCCTCGCCACATACGGTTCGGCGTCGTTCGCCGGTTCGGCATTCGCAATGATATTGCCGGTGTCCGTCGCCTGCGGTATTGCGGCGGAGGAGAGAGGCATCACCAAGGCCCGTCTTCTCTTCGCCTTTGCGGTTGCAGGAAACGCGGCAGCGGCATTCGTGTTCCTGCCGATTCTCATGTGCGTATCGTATCTTCTGTTTTCGGCAGTCGTGTCCATTCTGGCCTTGGTGCTCTGCAGGCGCCGCGAAGGGGCTGCTGCGTGTGCACGTGCCGCATCCATGCTGGCGTTCGGCATCGTCGGTGCGGTCTCTGCGGTCATGGTTCCCTCCTACAAGGAGATTGTCCAGGAGAAAACGGCCGGATTGGATGTGGAGAAGGCCTTCCCTCCTGCCTTGACCGACAGGAACGACGCGCTCAATCGCGTATCCATAGCGATGTGGAAAGATCACCAGTGGAGCGGAGTTGGAGTGGGTGGATTCAAACTTCAGGCTCCGTTCTATGCAAATCATGATGACTGGCAGGTGCTTCCGCCTCGCCCGGATCTGCCGTCCAACGGCTATCTCGTGATTCTGACCGAACGAGGGATTGTCGGCGCCATTTTCTGGGTTGTTGGACTGGGTTTCCTTTTCGGTTCCTGGGTGTTGCGTCTTGTAGACTCGGTTAAATGGCATGGGAACCGGGATGAGGGAAGGTCATGGTTCTTCACTGTGCCGACTGTTGTGTGGGCCGGCATCGCCGTTCTTGTCGGTTTGTTTGCCGATGCGTACTTTTCCTCTGGCATTGTGTTGACTTCACTTCCCGTTTGCGGAGCTGCGGCAATGACGCTTGCAGCATCTTCGTTCCCGAAAATGAAAAAACGGGATAAGGAAATCAAGGATTGAATTTATGGCATCTGAAACCCCAAAATACGGCGGCAAGCCGATCTATTACGGAGCTTCGAAAAAGTCCCCGATATACTATGGCATGTCGGGCGCTCCGCATCACTATGGCGCTGGGGGAAGTTATGGACGCGCTCCATACTATTATGGCGGTGGCGGTGGACAGGATCCCGATTCGCTTGTCGGAACCATCACGCCGGCTCGAGTTCTTCGTGTGATTTCCCAGCGCTGGATATCGGTGCTGGTATTCCTTCTCATAGGTTTGGTGGCCTCGTTTGCCATATACCGCATCTCACCTACGATTTACGAATCAAAATCCGAGTTTACCGTCCAGATGCGCGGCACGCAGAACAATCAGGGCAAACTGGGGCAGATGACGGAGATCGACTACGGCAATACGTATGAGGAAGTGTTCAACACGCGTCTTTCGGAATGGCGTTCGGAGAAGATATTCACGAAGATCATGCAGCAGTATCGCGCGAACTTCCCCGCTTCGACGGTCTCCGACGAAGAGCTTATCGAGGCGCTGGCAGGGTCGATGATGGAGCTTGTGCGCAGGTCCCGACTCATCACGATTGCCGTCAGGTCGGGTTCCCCTCAGCTTGCGGCGGCTCTCGCCAATGCATATGCAGAGGCCATCGAGTCCTTCACCGACGAGGAGAACAAGCTCCGCTGCGACAAGGCCGTTGCCCAGATCCACGAGCAGGTCGAGAAGCAGCGCCGCATTGACGAAAAAGTGGCGAAGGCCCTGCTTGAGTTCCGCAGGACGCACAAGGTCGACAACCTGAAGAGCGAACGCGAGATTCTCCAGCAGTCGCTGCAGAAGGTGACGGCCGACGTGCTTGAGCTTGAGTCTGAGGTCACAAGCGCGGTCGAGTGGGAGAAGGTTCTCGAGGCCGCGCAGGAAACTCCGGAGGATTTCGGCGCGCTTCCGTCCGCCGTCCCGCGCTCTACGGAAATAGGCCAGGCGTACACTGATCTGCAGAAATGCCAGATGGAGCTGAATTCGCTTCTCACCTCGTTCACCAAGAACCATCCGGAGGTGCGCGTCAAGCAGAAGAATCTCGACATCCTCAAGCAGCAGTTCACCGAGTCCGTCTCCCGCGCACTCGCCACGGCGCACGGAAACCTTGCGGCGTTCCGCAATCAGCTTGCCGTCCACAAGAAGAACCGCGACAGGATGACGGCCGCCATCGCGGAGATAGACCAGAAGATCATCGCCGCAGAGTCCGGGTTGATGCAGATCGAAAGCGAAAAGGAGATATCATCCCAGCTTCTCAAGCAGCTTCAGCAGGACGAGAACACCGCCCGCATTGCCGCAGAGGCGAACAACGAAATAGTCAGGGTCGGCCGTCCGGCCGGGATTCCGTCCAAGCCGGTGCTGCCCAATCCAGTCATGATTTTTGCAGCTGGAATCGTCCTGTCTCTGGGCGCGGGATTGCTCTTCGTGCTGGTGCTGGACCATCTTGAGGACACCATCGTTTCCCTTTCCGACATCGAGACCCGCCTTTCGCTGAAGGTTCTTGCGGTACTTCCGCACATCCGCCGGAAGAAGCGCGAGGACGTTGCCCGCTTCATAGTGGAGAACAAGTATTCTCAGTTCGCCGAATCGGTGGCAGGTCTTCGCAATCTTCTCGACTCTCCGCGATACGCGGAGATGAACAAGGTGCTTCTTGTCATGTCCACGCAGCCGGGCGAAGGGAAGTCGATCACCAGCTGCGCCCTTGCGATCTCCAATGCCCAGGCGCGAAAGAAGACGCTTCTTGTCGATTTCGATCTGCGACGTCCGCGCCTGGCCAAAATATGGGGAGTGGACAATCTGGACAGGGAACGTTCCTTCTCCCACAATCTGCAGTCGGGCAGCGTCTGCGATTTCAATAGACTGGTCAACAGGACCGACCTCGAAAACCTTGATGTAATCGTGTCACTCCAGCCGGAGGGAGTCGATCCCGCCTCCATCATGGGTTCCAACATAGTTCCAGACTTCTTTGCATGGGCGCGGGAGAACTACGAGCGCATAATCATCGACTCTCCGCCGTTCGGTGTTGTCGGCGACGTGATGACCCTCGCCACGATCGTCGACGGCGTGCTCATAATGTGCTGCCCTGACCGCACTCACTTCCGTCCGATACAGGCTACCTCCCGCAATCTTGCCGAGGCTGGAGCTACGGTTCTTGGCGTGGTGGTGAACGATGTAGAGACAGGGTCAATCGGCAATGCATTCAGCATGCATGGGTCCTATGGCTATGGCTATCGCAAGTATGGCTACGGCTCGTATGTACATGGTTCAGCGGAGCGCAAGGTGGAGTCGGAACACAAGTCGGCTGAGGCCGCCGCGACGGTTACGGACGAGGAATAGTCGAAGATGCCGGCGAAACGATTCATAGTCACTGGTGGAGCAGGTTTCATAGGGTCCGCGCTTGTTCGCAGCCTGATTCGCGATTCTGATGCTTCGGTGCTTGTTGTCGACAAACTTACGTATGCGGGAAATCTCGAATCGCTCAAGGATGCGGGCGTCGTTCCCTGGTCTGCGCCGGATTACGAGTGCGACGCCCCGGCCCCTGTTCCCGCCCGCTGTGAATTCTTCCAGGCGGACATATGCGACATGGCGGCGATGACCGCCGCATTCGAGGTGTATTGTCCTGATGCCGTTTTCCATCTGGCGGCGGAATCGCATGTCGATCGCTCCATTGACGGGCCGGGGGAGTTCATCCGCACGAATGTCGCGGGGACTGCGGTCCTTCTGCAGGCCGCATTGTCCTACTGGCGCAATCTTCCCGACGATGGCGACGGTCCCACGAAGTCGTCATTCCGTTTCCAGCACATCAGCACAGACGAGGTGTACGGTTCGCTTGGCGATACCGGCCTTTTCACGGAGACCACGCCCTATATGCCGCACTCTCCGTATTCGGCGTCAAAGGCTTCGTCGGATCACCTTGTCCGTGCCTGGCATGACACGTACGGTCTGCCGACCCTCATCACGAATTGCTCGAACAATTACGGTCCTTTCCATTTCCCCGAGAAGCTCATACCGCTTGTGATACTGAACTGTCTGGAGGGGAAGCCTCTTCCGGTTTACGGCAAGGGGGCGAACGTAAGGGATTGGCTGTATGTCGACGATCATGCCGCCGCGCTCCGCCTTGTGAACGAGAAGGGCGTTCCCGGCGAGACGTACAATGTCGGCGGACGCAATGAGCGCACGAATCTTGAGGTGGTACAGACCGTATGCCGCATTCTTGATGAGCTCCGTCCCCGTTCCGGCGGCAAGTACGGGGATCTGATCACATATGTCGCCGATCGTCCTGGACATGATCTGCGGTACGCAATCGATCCCTCCAAACTGACGAACGAGCTTGGCTGGAAACCGCAGGAGAATTTCGACACCGGAATCCGCAAGACCGTCCAGTGGTATCTCGACAACGAATGGTGGTGGAGGCCGATCCGCGAAGGAAAGTATTCCGGCGAACGCCTTGGAAAAACCCCGTAATGCCTTCATACATCCCCTACCCCTACCATCGATCATCTACCAACCATCAACTAAAAATAAAAACCATGAGACCTGTAGTACTTATCATCCGTGACGGCTGGGGCGTGAACGATCGCACCGACGGCAATTCCGCCGCTGCCGCAAAGACACCTGTCATTGACGCAATCCGCGCTCAGTATCCGCATTGTCTTCTTGACTGTTGCGGCGAGGCTGTCGGACTTCCCGACGGCTATCAAGGGTCCTCTGAAGTGGGGCACCTCAACATGGGCGCCGGACGTGTCGTCGTCCAGGAGCTCAAGCGCATCGACGACGGTCTTTCCTCCGGCGAACTCTTCAAGAGCGAGAAATGGGCGGCACTCATCTCGAACTGGAAGAACAACAATTCCTCTCTCCATTTCCTTGGTCTCCTTCAGGATGAAGGCGTCCATGCGCATCAGGAGCACCTCTTCAAGCTCATGCGCCAGGCGCGCAAGGAGTTCCCCGAAGGCAGGATTGTCGTTCACCCGTTCCTGGATGGACGCGATACCCCGCCTCGCTCTACGCTTGAGTACATTGCACGCCTCAACCAGGAGCTTGAGGCGGTCGGCAATGCCGTGATCGGGACGGTGATGGGCCGCTACTACGGCATGGACCGCTCCAAGAACTGGGAACTCACCTCCGAGGCTTATGAATGTCTCGTCGCCGCAAAGGGCAAGAGGGCCGCTTCCGCAGAAGAGGCTGTCAATGCGGAATATGCCACGGGCAAGACGCCTGACGGCACGGAAATGACCGACGAGTACATTCCCTGCTATGTCATCGGCGATTTCGCCGGAATCAAGGATGGCGATTCCGTGATGCACACCAACTACCGCCAGGATCGCGCCATCCAGCTTACGCAGGCGTTCGTCTGCGACGACTATCAGGGTGCGCGCAGCGTGCGTCCCAAGATCGCATATCTTGGCTTCACCCGCTATTGGGATGAGTTCTCGGACTACCTCCTTGGCGCGATGGGCGCAGGCGGCGGAATGGACAACCTTCTTGGCGAGGTCGTTTCCCGCGCCGGAATCAAGCAGCTCCGCATTGCCGAGACCCAGAAGTTCCGCCACGTCACCAGCTTCTTCAACGGCAAGTCCACCAAGCCTTCCGAGGGCGAGGACCAGGTCGAGGTCAAGAGCCGGTTCGATCCCGCCACGTTCGCTTCCCATCCGGAGATGGACGCGTACAATGTCACGGACGAGCTTCTCCGCCGTCTCGAGAACAATCCGTACGGTCTCATCGTGGTCAACTACGCAAACTGCGACATGGTCGGCCACACCGGCGATCTCGCCGCCGCTACGAAGGCCGTCGAGGTCACGGACGAATGCATCGGCAAGATCATGCCGCGCCTCATGGAGCTTGACGCGCAGGTCCTGATCTTCGCGGATCACGGCAATGCAGAGCAGATGGTCGACTACAAGACCGGCCTCACGAAGACCTCTCACACGCTCAACCTTGTGGACTGCTTCTACGTGGCGAAGGACGCGAACGAACGAAAGCTAATGCCTCTGGCCAAGCTTTCCGCCATCGCGCCCACGACTCTCGAACTTCTCGGTCTCCCCGTTCCGGCGGAGATGACCACTCCGTCGCTTTTTGTCGGCTGAGTGACAGGCCGTGACAGACAGGCATGTCGAAGAGATTCGACATATTCCTCAAGGCATTCACCGCGGGCGTTCCTGATGGAGCACCCGCGGTTGCGTATCAGTCACTTGTAGGAAGTTCCTCTGCGTTCGCCGCCGCCGCGCTCGCCGTGAAGAGCGGCGGCGTTGTCGTCGCAGTCGCATCAGGTCTGCCGGAGGCGGATGCGCTGTTTTCAGATCTGGAGTCGATTGCGGACGAGGCTGGGGTGCGGGCGCTTGAATTTCCTCCCGAGATCGAGGACGACAGGGGGTCCGTCGCCGCACGACTGAAGGTTTCCGCCGCGTTGGGCGCATATTCGATACGCCCGTATCCCCTTGTTGTCGTGACGCCGGTGATGGCGCTCAAGGAAGGCGTGGCGGCCTCCGACCGTGTCCAGTACGCATCGCTTACGCTGTCGCTTCCGGGACATGGCGGTTCGGGGCTGGGCTTTGCGGATGTCCAGGCGAAACTTCTTGCGGCGGGGTACGAGCGTGTGGCCGAGGTGTCGTCCCCGGGCGAATTCTCCGTGCGCGGCGGCGTTTTGGACGCATGGAGTCCGGGCGATGAACGTCCTGTCCGTGCTGAGTTCTTCGGCGATGAGCTGGAGAGCCTTCGCGTGTTCGATCCCGGCACCCAGGTCTCCGTCGGGAGAATCGAGTCTGTAAGGCTCGAGCCGGTATCGGTCGATGCGGGCAAAGCCTCTGCAGTCGAAGACCGCAGGTCTCTCTTTGAGCTTCTTCCTCCGCACAGCTGCATATTGGCGCTTGAGCATAACGACTACGCCCACGAGATCGCCCATATGCCTATTGAATCGTTCAAGACCGTCTTCACCGGCGATCCTGCCCCGCGAGGCGTGCCGACGGCTTCATTCGCGACGGCACCGATCCCGGGGTTCGTGGAGCAGCGCATCACAGATCCGATGCTTGTCGAACGGGTGCGCGACGGACTCAGGAAATATCTTTCCGCAGAACGCCGCCGCGGTTCGCTGATAGTGGAGGACGACGTCCTTTCCGGCGGTTTCGCCTGCGAGGGGCTTGTCGTAGCCGCCCGGTCGGACCGTGTTCCCGGCGCAAAACGCCGCCATGCCGTCGCAGGACGGCGAAGTACGATCGCCGCCCGTTCGGGAGAGCGGCTTGGCGAGGCGATGGATATCGAGCCCGGTGAACTTGTCGTACATCTTGATCACGGAATCGGGCGTTTTCTCGGCTCGACGGAAATAGAGGTGGGCGGCACACGCAGCGAGGTGTTCACCATCGAGTATGCCGAAGGGGCGAAACTCCATGTGCCTGTCGCCCATGCGCATCTACTGTCCCGCTACGTCGGCGTCAAGGGCGAGAAGGTGAAGCTTCACCGTTTGGATGGGAAACGCTGGACCAAGGACAAGTGCGACGCACAGCGCGCCGTTGCGGACCTTGCGGCCTCACTGCTTGAGACGCAGGCCAGGCGGGCTGTCGTCCCGGGCTTTGCCTACAGTGTGGAAGAGGACGACATCATCGCGTTCGAGGCTGCGTTTCCGTATGATGAGACGCCGGACCAGGCCGCTGCGATCGAGGATGTTAAGCGCGACCTCGCATCCACCAGGCCGATGGACCGCCTGATCTGCGGGGACGCAGGCTACGGCAAGACCGAGGTCGCGATGCGCGCGGCGTTCATCGCTGCGATGAACGGAAAGCAGACCGCGCTTCTTGCGCCAACCACCGTATTGGCGCAGCAGCATTATGAAACCTTCCTTTCCCGCTTTGAGGGCACTCCGGTCCGCATAGAGGCGATGAGCCGGTTCCAGACCGACGATGTGAAGAAGGGGGCGCGGTCCCGTCTTGCAAGCGGCGCCGCCGACATCGTGATCGGTACGCACGCGCTGCTTTCGTCCAAGGTTCAGTTCAAGGACCTGGGGCTGATCATCGTCGACGAGGAGCAGCGCTTCGGAGTGCGGCACAAGGAATATCTCAAGCGTCTGCGCGCTACGGCCGACGTGCTCACCATGAGCGCAACGCCGATTCCGCGCACGCTGTACCTTTCGATGACTGGCGCGCGCGACCTTTCCGTCCTCAAGACGCCGCCGCGCGAACGTGTCGCCACCGAGACGAAGATCGTACGCGACTGCGATTCGACGATACGTTCCGCCATCGAACGCGAACTTGCCCGCGGCGGACAGGTGTACTATCTGTACAACCGCGTGATCACCATCTCCAAGGCGGAGAAGCGGCTTAGGGAACTGTGTCCGGACGCCAAGATAGACGTCGCGCACGGACAGATGCCCACGAATGTCCTTGCCGACAAGATGCGCCGTTTTGCGGAAGGGCTGACCGACGTTCTCATCTGCACGACGATTGTGGAGTCCGGACTGGACATCACCCGTGCGAACACGATCATAGTCGACAGGGCTGACCGTTTCGGGATCGCGGAGCTTTACCAGCTGCGCGGACGCGTGGGGCGCGGCTCGCGTCAGGGATATGCGTTCTTCCTGCTTCCGGAGGAGGGACTTGTGGATTCCGACGCGCGCGAGCGTCTCGATGCGCTGCGCAAGCATTCGGGGCACGGGAGCGGGTACAACCTGTCGCTCCGCGATCTTGAGATACGCGGAGCAGGGAACCTTCTCGGAAGCGAGCAGTCCGGACACATCGCCGCCGTCGGATTCTCCCTCTACTGCCAGCTTCTTCGGCGCACCATCGCGAAACTGCGCGGCGAGGTCGTCCATGACATCGTGGACGTGTCGGTCAATCTCGATTTCATCGATTTCTCGCCGGGGACCGCCGATCCTGATGCCGGCGCATCTCTTCCCTACGACTACGTGGAGGAGGAGTCGCAGCGCATGGATTTCCATCACCGTCTTGCGGAGGCGGCAACGGTCAAGGACGTTCTTCGTCTGAGGCGGGAGCTCGCGGACAGGTACGGCAAACTGCCGCCCGCCGCGGTGCGGCTCGTGCGTCTGGCTGAGTTTCGCGTGCGGTGTGCAGCCAAAAGGGTGTCGCGGCTGGACGTAAAGGGGCCGCGCGCGGTGTTCTACATGCAGGGCAGCCGGGATCCGGCGTTCGTCGAGCGTGTCTCAGGCAGCACCGCAGACCGGAAGATAACCTCACTGTTCAAGATGCTGGAAACGGTTTAGTAGTCGCGTATCGGACATTCCTCGTCAGAAGGCGCGGGGCAAAGCAAGCGCAGCCAAGGGCGGGTTGAATGCAGGATGAATTGAGGTTTGACGGGAGTTCCGTTCCGCGCATCACATAACCCTTTTGACGGCGGAATGCCATCCTGCCAAGGCGTCGGCGCGTTCGCACTTGCCGAGCGACGGCGAGAAGCGGCTGAGTCCGCATGAGCAGTCCTTCAGCTCCGACTTGTCGCTCCAGAACCCTACGCCGAGCCCGGCAAGGTAGGCGGCGCCGAGAGCTGTCGTCTCGATGCATTCCGGACGCTCTACCGGCACGCCGATGATGTCGCTCTGGAACTGCATCAGGAAGTCGTTTGCCGAAGCTCCGCCGTCCACCCTCAGCGAGTTGAGATCGATCCCCGCATCGCGCTTCATCGCGTCCAGCACATCGGCCGTCTGGTATGCGAGCGATTCGAGCGTTGCGCGCACGATGTGATTCCGGTTCACGCCGCGCGTCAGTCCGAGGATCGCGCCGCGTGCGTACTGGTCCCAGTACGGAGCGCCGAGTCCTGTGAACGCCGGCACGACATAGCAGCCGTTGGTGTCCGGCACGGACCGCGCCATGGCTTCGGAATCCGAAGCGGAGGCGATCAGTCCCAGTTCGTCGCGCAGCCACTGTATTGCGGCACCGGCGGTGAATACGCTGCCCTCCAGCGCGTACGACACCTTGCCGTCCAGTCCCCATGCGATTGTCGTGAGCAGACCGTTCGCCGATGGCACTCTGCGCTCTCCTGTGTTCATCAGCATGAAGCATCCGGTGCCGTATGTATTCTTCGCGTCGCCGGCCTCGAAGCACGTCTGTCCGAACAGTGCGCTCTGCTGGTCGCCGGCGACTCCGCTTATCGGAATGGCCCTGCCGAACACGGATGCCGCCGTCTCGCCGAAGGAGCCGCTGGAAGGGCGCACGTCCGGAAGCATGGACTGCGGAATGCCGAATTCGTTGAGGATGGCGTCGTCCCAGCGGAGCGCGCCGATGTCGTAGAGCATTGTGCGCGAGGCGTTGGAATGGTCGGTCGCATGCACTTTGCCGCCCGTGAGGTTCCAGATGAGCCAGGTGTCGATCGTTCCGAAAAGGAGCTTGCCGTCTGCGGCATCCTGCCGTGCGCCGGGAATGTTCTCGAGTATCCAGCGCAGTTTCGTGCCGGAGAAGTAGGCGTCCGGCAGAAGGCCCGTCTTGCTGCGGATGTCGTCCGCAAGGCCGCCCTGCTTCAGGCAGTCGCAGAACTCGCTTGTCCGGCGACACTGCCATACGATGGCATTGCACACGGGACGTCCGGTCTCGCGGTTCCACACAACCGTCGTTTCTCGCTGATTGGTGATTCCGAGTGACACGATCTCGGAAGGGTTGACCTCCGCCTTGTCGAGAACCTCGCGCGCGACGGCGCGCTGCGTCTCCCATATTTCCAGCGGATCGTGTTCGACCCATCCCGGTTTCGGGTATATCTGGCGGAACTCTCGCTGGGATACGGCCACGATGCGTCCGTTGCGGTCGAAGAGGATTGCCCTGCTCGAAGATGTGCCGGCGTCAAGCGAAAGTATGTATTTTGCGTTCATCGTGTGCGTTCCTTATTCTGCGGTTGCGGCGAATGTCATTGGGCTGGCCAGGGAAACGCTCTGTACAGGGCGACGGCGGCAAGTGCGCCGACGATCGGTCCGGCAACGGGAATCCAGGCGTAGCGCCAGTTCGCG
>SUVZ01000444.1 GCA_015061765.1 Lentisphaerota bacterium | reverse complement strand
CTTTCGTTTGGCTCATTCCTTTGTCAAGTTGGGCTTCTGCGCGTCGGTCACGCACCTGCTTGAGCATCCTTCGGGTCGCCTCCGGCGAGGTTCCCTTCGAAAGGCGTTCGCCTTTCTGCGGTGCATCTCCGCACAGCCAACCTTCCTAACGGCATGTCGTTTTCGTTGCCGTACAGCTTCCTTTCATTCTGTTAGCTCTGCCGAGCTTTGCTTGGCGCACCATCTTGATTCCTTCCTCAGAATATTGCACAGACTCTCTCATTTAGCCAGTTCCTTCAGCTACCATTGCCAATCCTCCTCCGGAAAGCCCGGCATACGAATGATCGGTCATCCGTTTCAGTCGATGTCGAAGACATACACCTGACGGGATCCTTCATGGACGGAGTTGAAGGCAAGCTGCTTGCCGTCAGGCCGATAGCGCGCATGAAGGTCGCAGCGCCAATGCGTGGTACGGTACGCTTTCGGCACATAAAACGAACCTATCGGCTTCGTCATTTCGTCCGAAAGACGCACAAGTATCCACGGACGTTCATAGTTCTTCGTCCAGTAGGTTTCCGCACTCATGAACTTGCCGTCCGGCGAATACAGGCAGTGCCAGTCCCAGTCGAGAGCGCCACCCCCTATACGACGAACCTTCTCCTCTTCACCCACGGTAAACTCCACCGGACTCCAGTCAAAACGCGAGCCGGGCTCACGCTTTTCGCCGTTCCAGACAGCGGTCACGAGCAGCTTGTGGCTCCCGTCGGGTGCCCAGTTGAAATGGCTCCCCATCCAACCGTCCTTGAAGCAACGGCGCAATCCCGTGCCATCGTTGTTGACCGTAAGGCTCGTCGTCTGCCAGATGGAAGTCTTGTGAGTCTCTTTGTTGAACCAGTCGATGGAGCGCGCCAGGAAGAATATCTTGGCGTCGTCCTTGGAGATTATGGTGTGGCAGAAATAGGCGAGCGGCCGTCCCGGCTTGCCCTTCACCGGATTCGTCGCAGGCATAAGGTGACGCGCCGCAGCGACGGAGAGGATGAGTTTCGTTTCCCCCGTCTGAAGATCCATTCTCCAAAGGCCGTCGTCCTCGGGCCACTCCACCGTCTCGCGCGGATCCTGGCCGTCACCGGCGTAACCGTAGTCGGGGCGGACTATCGAGAGACGAGCGTAGTTGATTGAAAGCGCCCATTTCATGTCCGTGGAGACCGCCGATATCGGCATGGGGAGCACACGCTCCTCCTTCGTGCGCCAATTCATCACAACCGCCTTGAACTTTCCGTCCCTGACATCGTTGAAGATGATTTCGTCATCACTGAGCCAATGAGCCATCGTCGCTTCCTGAAAGTTCCAGCAAGCCGTGGTGGTCACAGGGATGAACCTGTTGCCGTCCTGCGTATCGACAAGGCCGAGTGTGCATTTCTCCCCGGGGTTGGGAAGCCGCCCATTGAGATCTGTGCGCAACACGCTGATGTAACGCTGGTTCGGACTCCAGGAGTTGATCGCGTAATAGCTCGCGAGCAGATGCTCATGCGGACCGAAGGTTATGGCGCGGGGCTTGCTCCATTTCGGGAAAGGCGCGGGGGGCTCCGCCTGGACCGCAAACGCACAGGCGGCGGCGAACATGATAGCTGTCGTTGTTTTCATCTTATTCCTCTCTTTGCTTTATCAAGTGTATACTCATTGTTTCACAGCGTCTTCACAAGGCGCACAACCATCGGCGACCATGCAGGGACTGTCGGCAAATTGAACGAATCACCTTCGCCGATCCGGATGAACTTTCCGGTGGAGGCATCAAGAACCTCGGCGCGGTATTTGCCGTCCACCGTCAACCGGGCATCCGTTGAATCGTCGAAATCCATGTTGAACAGAAACACAACCCTTTCGGCTCCGTCATGGGAATCCCATGTGCTCTGCGCGAGGCGCACGGCGGTATCGATCCGTGAAGGCATCCTGCCGCCACACAGTCCGTCAAGACGGTCCTTGATGCGCAAACTCGCGTCTCGGCCCCAGACCTCCAGGTTCCAGCGTCCGTCCCTGCCGCCGCAGAACACGGCGGTTTTGTCAACATCCGACAATTGGCGGCCGAGAACGCGCTCCATCTCCTTTTTGGCGGAACCGTCGGCAACGACGCCGCGCTTGAGCCAGCTCTCCAGCCGCTCCTTCGGCATGGCTCGCACGCCCTTGTAGGAGAGGAGCATCATCGATGCATGCTGTTCCCTGAAGGTGAACGGGATTCCAAGGTACATGAGCGGCAACCAATCGTCAACCCCCAGCAGAGTCATTTTGCGGATGGCGTCTCTGCCATCGTTCTCAAGCCAGATGTCCGGGGTGAAAAACGGATATACGCCCACCTGGCGCTTGCCGCGCATGAGTGCATACATGCGCTGCAGTTCACCGTCGCGGCGGTGCATGTACGCCACTATAGCATTCTCTCGCAGCTGCTCGTCGAGATTCGGCTTTATCGCATCATAGGTTACGCCGTCCGCCCCGGCGAGACCGAGATTCATTGCCGCCTCAAGGAAAGTGATCTTCATCGACTTGGTGCGGCGGTTGTAGGGATGGGTCACCTCCTCGGTGAGATTGATTACGCCATGCCCTTCAGTCGCCGCGCAAAGCCGGCCGATCTGGATGTTCTTCATCAATATGCTGGAGTGGTCATATGGGGTGAAATCGTTGTAGACCCCGCTCCCATGCCGGAAATAGACAACGCCGTCCTTGTTGCGCCCTTTTGCAATCCATGTCCTGAAATCCGGAGGGGCATAACCGTGGCCGCCGGGATTGCACACCATATACCCGAGAGATATCGAATCATCGACCGCATGAACCGCGTCCGCCACGGCGGAAACTATGTCGGAAAGCGCACGGCTCGAATAATCACGCCAGACCCGGCGAACACTCACCCCGTCCACCCTGCGGTTGAGGCGGATCGCATCGACGAGCTCCTTGCGCCGAAGCCGCATTCTGGATTCCGCCGTGAATCGCTCAAGGCACGCATCGCAGAAACATGCGTAGTCCACCGGCGTGTGGTGAGGCATGCGGAAGTCGTCGTCAAACCAGATGACGGACGGCTTGAGCGCGGCGTACTTCCTGAACACGTCGCATACGTAGGAGATGAACTGCGGCGCGCGCGGACAGGCGTTGTTCCTGGCGGTTTTTCCATCCGACCCCACCATTTTGGGCATATCGTTGGAGAACGTCCATTCGTCCTTGTGTCCGATCGTGGAACTGATGCACATCTGCACATCCACGCCCTTCGACCTGAAGTGAGCACCGAAATCACGATGATTGGAAAATTCGCGCACTTCCGGTTTTCCTATCTGAAGACCCACAAACGTCGCCACAATGATGCCGTCCTTGAACGAATTCGGATAACTTGCCACTGCGGCGTCGATCTTGTCGCGTTCCACCGCGAACACGCGGTGATACTGCCTAAAACGCGGAGTCTCCGCCGCAATCGCCGAACGCAACCGATATGTTCCGGGATGGAGAACGACCCTCCCGTCCGCGCCGGATTTCACGACTTCCCTTCCGTTTTCATCCGATACGGTGAAACCATCGCCGAGATCGGGGATCGCGAACGACATGGTCACCGGCCTG
>SUVZ01000443.1 GCA_015061765.1 Lentisphaerota bacterium | reverse complement strand
TTTGTTGCGCAACGCAGCATCGTTTGTTGCGCAAGGAAGCAATCTCTGTTGCGCAACAAAAAATCGCCAACCTCTCCTAAACTCCGAAACTCCAAATCTCCAAGCAACGAAAGTAAGAAAATTCGTGTTTTGTCGTTTGGACAACTGGACGACTGGGGTGAGCCCCCCCCCAAAAAAAAAGAGTGATAATTTCGCTTGTAAATCGGGCTTTTTGTAAAATAGTGTAGTTTTGATGGTGTGAATCATAGGGACACACCTTGGAAATACGTCCTGTCTTCGCCGACGGCGAGCCGCAGGAATTCCGTCTTGGTTCCATTTGCGTCGCCGGAAGCAACGCGGCATGGGTTCGGCGGGAATAGTAAAAAAGGGCCGAGTATAGGATATTGCCAGAAGATGTAGCGATAATAGCCGAGGCCGACGGCGGAAGGGCTGGTGGAAGCCGCGTGAGGCGGAGGCGGTCAAGCTTTAAGTCTGTTTACGACTGGCGTTAGAAAGTCTGAAATCTCATGGACTATATCACGCAGAGTGAGATTGCCGACATCCAGCCGCGATTTTCGCAGGAAGGCTTGCCATTGTTTCTGCTTGACTGGATCGCTCCAGAATTTTTCGGTCAGGGCGACCGGGTGTCCTGTCGGAATCGGACGCTTTCTACGCTCGAATGTTCGTGCTATCGCTTTGCCGAGGACATCAATGTCGTAGTCAAACAGCGATTGGAGTTTCCATATGTCATAGAAATCCTTCATGCGGCTGTTGAGCATCCCGCGCCTTACAAGAGTTTCGAATTTCTCGGCTATCACTGTTTCCGGCGGGTATATGCGCAAATGAGGAGCGGGAAAATCAAGCAGCGTAGGATAGGTGGCCTTTCTCGCCGTCGGAGTGACTGCATCGCCCACTCCGACATCGATTTGCACCCGTGTTCTGCTTTGTCCTATGTGGGTATTGAAGGAAAGCCGAACTCCGCCATACTCCGCATCATCAAGTATACGTTCTGCTGTCATGGAGGTGACATCTATCCGCAGTCCGTCATCAGGAGCCTGGACGGTGCATATTTCCGTGAATACGGCCTTGAGCTGTTCCGGCGTCCCGACTCCTCTGTACAGCATGTCCGCATCCATCGTGGGTCTAAGATTGAAGTCGCCCTGCCAGCACACGAACAGATTTCCTCCTTTGAGGATGAACTTTCCGGAATGACTGGACGTGCCTACGCGATAGAATATTCGCTCAAGAATGTATCGCATAAGCAGTTCGTTATATACGAGACCATTGGCCTTCGCAATGTTCAGAAGTCGGGCAAGGACGGATTCAGCGATATCTTTCATGGCATAGCCTCCACATACGGTGCAATAACGTTTGCCACGCGGTCTGCCGCCGCCGCCTCCATTAGTTCGGTAATGTCGAATTTCCTCCCGCGCAGGCCTTCACGTAGCGCCTCTACCGCAAGATCTACGCCTGTCTTGTTTCTGAATTTGAAAAGGTCGGCAACAGTCTTTGCGGGAGAAAATACGGGAACTTCCAAATCGTCCACTGTGATGTGCATTACGCCGTGTGTCCACGACTCGCCCGAGAGGAATGACACCTCAAGCGGGAAATCGACTGTAGGCGTTCTTCCGCCGCGTGGAAGAGCAATCCATACCGAGGACGGAAGCACCGTCGTGAAGCCGTGTAGCTGCAGGGCAGACAGTAGCGCGACGGTGAAGTGCGTCCCGCGCTTTATCAGCACCTCGATTTCGGGGATTGTTGTACGATGGAGATTGGGAATTCTGTATATGCCTCGTGCAATGCGTTCCACCTTGCCGACCTTTGTCCAGGTGGCAAGGTGTGCTCGTGTTATGCCATGCTCTGCGGCTTCCGCAAGCGAGAATGCGCCATTGAAGTTTTTTGCGAAATTAGTGTCAGACATTGATCCTCCAAAAACAAAACGTCTGCATTATATCATAACTGCATACGTTTTGTCGATGTGCATGCAACGGCAATTTTCAATCGCCAATGGAAATGATTCTGTGGGGACAGACCCTTGCGGAGGTGAAAATTTTGAGTAAGGGGTAATGAGAGATGGGAGATGAGTGTCCCGGTCGGCAGATATCTTTGCTCTCTTTCCCCAAACGAGCCGTTTCCCGATATCAAGTGGCGTAGATAAATCCCGTTAAACCATTCTTTGCATTCAGAGGATGGGAAACAACTTATTTGAAACAACTTTTGTTTATGGCGGGCAACCGCCCGCCAATTTAAGAACGCCGCGAAGTTTCGCGGCGAAAAGAGAAGTTGTTTTTACCAGTTGTTCTGGTTGTTTCCAACCTTAAAACGCACGGGTGAAAAACTTGAGATGCGCCTGATAAATTGTCCTTTAGGCTAGGTTTTGTTTTGGGTGATAATATGTATAATAAACCGCATGAATTCAGCAATAATATTTTCCATGGCCATGTTCGCCAGTTCGTTCCAGTGTTCCGATGCTGTCAAGGCAAAGGCGCGCGACTTCATCGACAATGAAAAGCAGTTCCATCTCGGCTTTCTGCCGACGGAACAGTCAAATCCAATAACGGCAACGCTAGAAGAAGATTTCAAACGTTCTACGCTTGCAGGCGTACAGTGTCTTCAGCGCGGCGACCGTCAGATCCCGATCACCATGCGGCACGTATTCGCAGGCGAGAAATTCGAAAAGCTTGTGTCGTCCATGGTGGATACGCTAAAGGCTCCGAAGGGACGCATCATCTTCTCCGGCTGTGGCGCGACGGGACGTCTTTCCATCCTTCTCGAATCCATGTGGCGCGACTTCTTCCATCGCCGCGCCGCCGAGCTGACCCCCGAAGAGCGCAAGCTTGCCGACCGCAGCGCGTCCATCATGACGGGCGGCGATTTCGCGCTTATCCGCAGCGTCGAGTTCTTCGAGGACTTCGCAGAAGGCGGCCGCCGTCAGGCCGCTGCGCTCAAGGTCGGTGAGGGCGATACGTTTGTCGCCATCACGGAAGGCGGCGAAACGTCCTCCGTCCTGGGAACGCTCAAGTATGCCGCCGAGCATGGCGCAAAGTGCTTTCTCGTGTTCAACAACCCGGCGGATCTCCTGCGCGGCTATCTCGACCGCTGCCGCGAGGCGATCGACAATCCGAAGGTGACGGTGCTCGACATCTACTGCGGTTCGATGTCCGTTGCCGGCTCCACGCGTATGCAGGCGACAAGCTCCGAACAGCTCCTGGGTTCATGCGCCCTTGAAGCCGCACTCTGCCGTCTTATGCCGCGTTTCGCGAAGGAGACCGCGAAGGACTACACCGTCGCGTTCGAGAAACTTCTTGCCGGACTCGAGTCGCCCGGCGGACGAGCAGGTCTCGTCAAGGCTATCGAGTTCGAGAAGGGCGTTTACGACAAGCACGGCCGGATCACGTATCTTGCCGACAAGTGCATGCTCGACCTCTTTACCGACAACACCGAACGTTCCCCGACGTTCATGCTTCCGCCGCTCCGCTCCAGCCGCGACAAGCATCTCGCGCAGAGCTGGGCGTTCGTGAAGAACCCGCTTTTCAAGACGGTTGACTGCTGGAGCGAGATGATGCGCCGCCATCCGCGCTGTCTGAACTTCACTGCGGACGATGCGCGTTCGCTCAA
>SUVZ01000018.1 GCA_015061765.1 Lentisphaerota bacterium | reverse complement strand
TATTCCAGCGAAGGCGCCAATGATTCCAGTATGCATACCCGTCTTTGTCCAAGTCGTTGTAGTTGTGAACGCGAAGATCATGAATGTAGGCACCCTCTCCATGCACAAGATCGCCAAGCAGACCAAGACGGCACATGTTGAGCGCTAAGAGCTCAGCCTCGCCGTAGCAGCAGTTCTCAAGCTGCATGCAGTTCATGCGGGTCTTTTCTGACGTCTCAACCAGTTCCCAGCACTCCTCGACCGTGAAGGCGCTCGGAACCTCCACTAACGCATGTTTGCCCGCGCGCATCGCATAGAGGGCAATCGGGACGTGCAGTTCCCACGGAGTGGTGTTGTACACGCAGTCGATGCCGTCCCAGTCGCACATCGCCTTGTACGCATCCTTGCCGAGAAACTCCTTGGCCGGTGGGCGCTTCGTATCCTTCAGCCACTTCTGCTGCCCGTCAATGGCACACTGCCTTACATCGCATAGCGCAGCCACCTCAACTCCGGGAATGCTGGCGATGCGATGCACCGCCCCGCGTCCGCGCGAACCGATTCCTGCAACACCTACATGTATCTTCTTCATGGGTTTGGCCACAAAGCCAAACATCGAGCCTCCGACGCCAAAGCCTTGACCCGACTTCGCGCTCATGCAGCCGGCAGCCACGGCTGCGGCGCCCATCCATGCGGTCCCTTTAAGAAATTCACGGCGATTGGTCTCCATCTGCATTCTCCTTTTTTCACAGAATTGAAATGCCAAAAACTTTTATCAGATCACGCTGTCATTACCCGAGCACGGAACGGTAGAACCTGAGATCCGTCGCCGCACAGCGGGAAGCGCCCTTCACGTCCGTAGGAAAGTCATAGTCGAAATGGACGGTGTACCGAGGCCTGATCGAATACTGCCGGAGTATGCCACGGTACCGCTCCCATGGAACAATCCCCTCTCCGGCCGGACAAAGGTGGCGACGCCACATTTTCGGGTTCCCGGGATTTGGCTCAAACCAGAAATCCTTCAGGCAGAGTATGTCGATCCACGGCGCGACAATGCCCACGGAATGCATCCATGAAGGACCCGTCTCCGCCTGTGCATGCATCACGTCATACTGCACACCGACATGTTCTGGATCAAAGTCCTTCAATATATGGGCGAGGTCCCACACCACACTGCCGAAAAGCTCGATTTTAGGATTGTAGGTACTGTGGTTCTGATAGCACGCCTTCACACCTGTCCTGCGGGCAAGCTTCTCCAAAGACTCAAACCCCCGCTTGACCCCGTCAAGATTTTCCTGCATGGTCATTTTGGGGTCATACCTGAAATACGCGCCACGAAAACTCTTGAACCCCGCGTCTGCAGCTGCGGACACGATATCATACGCTAGAGGATCATCGCCGCGAAGGAATGAAACGACCAGAGATTCCGCCTTGAGGCCATTTCGCTCCGCCGCAAGCTTGGCGGACTTGAGTTGCGTCGGCGCAAGAGGCGGATCTATGAAGCCCTTGGGCCGCACCGTCCATTCAATACCGTCATATCCACAGGACTTGACGACGGCGGCAGCGCGATCGCAATCCCCAATGAACTGGAACACACGCGAAAACACATGATATTCCGGCCTCATCGCCGCCGCGACGGTAGGCTTCATTGCACAGCCTTCCATTGCGAAACCTGCCGCGGCCGTCGCAGCCGCACCTAGAAAATCTCTTCTGTTAAGTTCCATTTCCGCCTCTCATCTAAAATTCATGCGGCGATTATACCATACACGGACAGTACAGGCAATCTGGAAGGAAAGTTCTACAATTCACCACGCGCAGTTATACCATCTCGCGTGACATTTTTGAAAGACATTTTGCGTGATGCACCCACAACCCATACTCTCCATAGAGCGTCTTATAAATGACCGTCTGCTCATCGCTCTCCGAAAAGCGGGCGAACCCCAACAGCCGATAATGCCCGTCTTTGAAATGAACTAACTCGCGCCCGATCAGCGAAGTATCGTATTCCTCGGCATAAACCGCCCAACCGCCTTCATTACAACGCAATTCAATAATCTCGTCTTTCATAAGAATCATATCTCATTTTATTATATAATATCCGCACTTGTATCAAATAAAACAATCTCTCATAACTTATGCCTCTTACTCTGCTCCAATGCGCATCTGAATGTCTCACAAAATGGACACCAGCATTTGTTGCTGCCATCGCCGTTTTCACATACTTCTCCCCCGGAACCTTCGCTTGGGTTAAAGGTCAGGCCCAAACCTCAATTCTCGGCTTCATCATGCTGACGATGGGGCTCACTCTTTCGAAAGAGGACTTTCGCATTCTGATCTCGCGCCCGATTGATATGCTAATCGGAGTAACGGCGCAATATCTCTTAATGCCGATCATTGCATGGACCATAACAAAAACTCTTAACCTGCCCCATCCCGTCACCGCAGGACTTTTACTCGTTGGATGTTGTCCAGGAGGAGTGTCATCCAACATCATGAGCTTTCTTTGCAAAGGCGATGTCGCATTTTCAGTCGGAATGACAACCGTAACAACACTTCTCGCCCCGATGATGACACCTGTTCTTATGCTACAACTCGCAGGAGAAAACATTGAAGTGAACGCGCTTGGAATGTTCAAATCGATATTGATTGTAACCATCCTGCCTGTAGCGATCGGCTTCGCTCTTAACTCCGTATTCAGCAAAAAGAATCACTTTGCGGAAGTTAAGAAAACATTGCCGGGAATAGCGGTAATAGGCCTCGCCTGCATCGTAGGCGGAGTCGTTTCAACTCACGGCCAAAAGATCATCACATCAGGAATCGTCATTTTCGCAGCAGTTCTGCTGCATAATACGCTCGGCTACATTTCCGGATACGCGACAGGCCTTTTAGCGAGATTTTCGAAAGCCAAATGCCGCACGGTTTCCATTGAAATCGGCATGCAGAATGCGGGTCTTGCGACAGTCCTCTCTGCGAAATACTTCCCTGCAATGCCCGAAGCTGCAATCGCATCAGCCGTATCATGCGTATGGCACTCAATATCAGGTGCACTCCTCGCAGGCAGCTTCAACTTTCTTGACTACATCGCTAAACGCCGCGATAAATAAAATCAAATGAAATTATACTATACTAACTGCATCCACAATTAATCTCTATCGATTCTCGCAACTCAAGTTATCCACTATTTGACATAGTCAGCCGTTCAACAATCTCTTAACGTAAGCTTCAGAATAAACACCACCCCTTCCCACCGTATTTATATAAATGCGGTGGGAACGTCTCTCTTGGACACAGTTTTAAAAATGTGAGAGTAAGATAGTACACAACAAACATATTGAAGACCCGGCGAACTTCAACCTTCCGTCGCGCCGCTCGCCGGATGTCATATTGCGACGGAGACGCGCTCCGTTTCGGGAAGCGCGGCTTCAAGCGCCGTCGGCGACATAGCCGCGCAGATGCCGCGATGCCCGGCGTTTATGTAGATGCGCGGCAGATCTAAGATGGTCGATTCGATATAAACCTTCATCTGCTTTTTCGTGCCGAACGGCGAAGTTCCCCCGACATGATAGCCGGAATGGCGGTCGGCGACCTCCGGCGCACAGGTCGCGACCGTCTTGACGCCTCGCGCGCGGGCGAGATTCTTGAGAGAAATCTCCTTGTCGCCGTGCATCAGGCAGACGAACGGCTTTTTCGTCTCATCCTCCAAAATGATCGTCTTGATCGTCGCGTGATGATCTATCCCCAATTCTCTCGAACACTCCGCCGTTCCTCCGTGCGGAGTGTAATCGTATGTGAACAGTTCAAAATCGATCTTCGCGGCCTTAAGCGCGCGAATCGCCATCGTCATCGGTATTGTCTCGGGTTTCATACTTTCCCTTCTTTTTAACGTGCCGCAAAATCTCAATCACGCAATCCGGTAGGAAACTCTGCGCGCAAGACGTCCGATGGTGCGGAAAGGAACCATCTTGCCTATCCACTCAGTGAACCGGCCGAATTTACGGTAAAAGAGATTGAACATCAGATACGGCATAATCTGCGATGGCGTCCGCGGCAAGCGACGTATGATATTGGCGAAACTGTAAATCTCCCGATAGACTCTTATGTAACCGTCATAAAGCTCTTGCGGCGTCATTCTTTCGGGACGAAAGACGACATGCGCCGTATCATAATGCGAAAGATCGTCATCGATGATCCGTCCCGCCGATTTCATTCGCTCATAAAACGCCGTGCCGGGATAAGGCGTCAGAATGTGCGAAGTGACAGTCTCTATGCGATTTTCAACCGCCCATTTGACCGTCGCGTCAAACACCGTCGCATCATCGCCGTCCAGCCCGAAAACGAAACTGGCGTTAATCATGATCCCTCTGCTGTGCAATGCGTTGACCAACTCGTTGTATCGGCCGATTCTGTTCTGCCGCTTATGGACGCCGGCAATCGCTTCTCCGCTGAGACTTTCAAAGCCGATAAAAAGACTGCGGCAGCCCGTCTCCCACATGAGATCGATGATGTCGGGCATGTCTAGAATATTTGCAGAAACCGCCGCGCTCCATTTCAATCCCAGCGGACGCATCGCCTCAAGCAGTTCGCGTGCGAATTCCGGATCTCCGATAAAATTATCATCGATGAACATGATATGCCGCGTCGCCTTTGAGCGGATTTCATCCAGCACGGACAATACCGTACGATGACGATAGCCACATGTGTTTTTCACCGCGCTGTTATAGCAGAAATCACATGAAAACGGGCATCCGCGGCTTGCGGCAATGACGTTTGAATAGAGAAAACCGGATGTGTCCACCGAACGGAATGACGGCGGCAACAATTCCGTGCCGGGAAAATCCGGCGCCGTCCGATAGACCGGTTTGAGACATCCTTTTTCGGCATCCTTCAAGACTTGCGGCCAATGTCCCTCCGCCGGTCCGATGCAGATGGAATCAAAGAGTTTTTGAGCCGTTTCCGGATCAGCCGACACGCCTATACCGCCTACAACGACCGGAATATTTAAGCGCGCATACTCAACGGCCAGCGCTTTTGCACGCGGCAGAACATCAACACTTGCAGAAATGCCGACAAGATCAACATCGCTGGACGGCACATCACGCCCGAGACTTTCATTGACAACCGACACTTCATGCCCTGCATCCTCAATGATTCGTGCAATTGTCAACAACCCAAGATGCGGAGCCATCCTCGCCTTAAGCGATGTGTCCATCGGCCTCGGCGTCGGTTCAGGCTGAATCAATCGCACGCGCATGAATTTTCTCCCATGCGCGGCTTAATGGCCGATCTCCCTGCCGCACGAAAACGCCTTGGCTACCGCCTCGCCCATAACGCGGTAGACATGTGCGCAAGGGTCATAGCAGATCGGCTTCATTTTCGCCGCGTCGGGCTTGCCGTCCGTAAGCGCCGATTCATCAACGGCGCAATTGAGAATACGTCCGACGACATTGCAGTTATCCTCGTTCATCGAAACAAGCTCGCACTCGAGAACGAGCGGCAGTTCATTCATCACCGGCGCATCGACCGCCTCGCCCTTCGACGCGGTAAAGGCGCTCTTCGCGACTTTGTCCGGCGCGTCATTGCCGCTCTCTATCCCGAGATAATCGCAGGAACGAACGGTATCGACCGTTCCGAACGCGACCGTAAACGCCTTGCGCGCGGCGATATTCGCCCAGGTTTTGTGCGCGGTATCGATGCAGATCGTTATTTCATCTTCCAGCGTCACGCCGCCCCACGCGGCGTTCATCATATTCGGCGTTCCGTCTTCATTGTATGTGCCGATCATCAGAACCGGCATCGGGAACATCCAATTCTTTTTTCCGAAATTCTTCTTCATCGTTTTCCTTTATTAGTAAGTTTACTCACAATTCTTCGCCCTTAACCAGCCATGAATAGCCGAACTTTTAAATCTTTTGGCAATGTAATTGCACACTTCTAATGGGAAGACCCCATTTTTGCGCCGCTTCTTCTACCGACATATAGTCCATTTGAACTCCCTTTGCGCAACATTATACCACTCCACACGCAACTTATCAACCGAAACTAGGCATCAAAAACCTACGTATAACTTTCGTCATCTACCACCGCATTTTTAAAAATGCGGTGGTAACTACAACCCCTCGTCCGCCTCCGAAAACATCCGCCTTCATCAAGCATTTTGAATTTTCTGCAGATAAGTCTTATCTCGTCTCTTCCTTGACCGTCATGCCCATTTCCGGCGAAGCGTCGTCAAGAAGATCTGCCTGTACAGCGACATTGCGCCAAACAACCGGTGTTAAATGAACATCGAGATTTTCGTCCTTGATGACGATAAGCGAGACAGAATGTTTGATTTCGCGCTTGACGCCGTCCTGATCGGGCGATGAGACGAAAAGCTGCAGCCCTAAGTCATCCGCGAACGCCAAGAGCTGATCGCGCCGCGCCGCGTCGATTCCGTAAAACGCTTCATCAAACAGAATCGGCGAAGCTTTAGGCATGTCTGCGGCAGTACCGCCATGATAAAGGAATTCTGCGACAGTCAAGATGAGTAAATAGTTAGGAACCGCCTGTTCACCGCCTGAGCCCATGCTCTTGACCTTGCGGTCGATAACGCGCCCTTCCTCGTTTTCCGTCACGACCTTAAGCTCAAACCTGAACCATCTGCGATAATCGAAAATCGGCGGAATCTCGTCGATTTCGGCATTAAGAATCTCCTCGCGATGATAAGAAAGATAATCCCTGAGCTCATCTTTCTCATCACCTGAATCAAGCGCATACCCTTTTCGAACAAGCTCAACAAAATGCTCGTACTCCGGAACCGGCGTTATGCCGAACTGATAGCGATTGGCTCCGAAACGACGTCCGGAAAGCTTGCGCTGAATTCTCCCAGTCAGATCGGTTATGCGCATAAGATCCGTGTAAAGGTGACGCATCACTTCACCCATGAAAATGCGCTCAAAAACCTCCCTGTTCTTCTGATCAAGAACGCCGCGCAATTCATCGAGCCGATGCGTCTCATCCGCAAGAACATCCAAAAGCGAACTCCCGCGGCGATCCGTTATCCTGTTCGTCTCGCGCTCGAACGAAAATGCATACGGCTCGCCCTTCGGATCGCGGATGCGCTGTTCTATTCGCGCCTCGACTGCACCCGACTCCTTCGCCAAACGCTCACGAAGCTGCGCGAAATCCACAGCCGCTTCCTTGCATTCAGGGCACTCGTCATACGCAAACTCCGCTACATCCATCCCTTCAGGAATTTGCGCCTCAAACTGAGCCTTGCAAACTTCAATCTGAGCGGAAAACGCTTTCAGTTTCTCTTCCTCTTTAGCGCGAGCGTTCACGATACCATCCAATTTTCCGCGTTTATCCCCGATATCACGGCTCTTCGCATCCGCTTCCGCTTCCCGCAGGCGCACAGCCTTTTCTGCGGCAGCAATGCGTTTTTCAAGCGTACCGTCAATTCCCTGGGAACGCATCTTAATGCGAATATCCTCAAGCTCTTCGCGATCGGCGTTCGCGTCGGCTCTGCGTTCCGAAGCTACCGCCGCAGCCAATTGCATACGCTCTGACGAGCGCTCCGCCGCCAAAGCCGCAGAACGCATAGCCTCCGTCTCCCGTTTCGCCGTTTCCTGAAGCGCATAAAAGATCTCTTCAAGTTTTTCCATGCGTTCCAAAGATGCATTAAGTGCCGCACATTTCTTATTGGCGACTTTTTCGATTTTCTCCGCTTCGGCAAGTCGCGTTTCCGCCGCGCGCTCAATGCGGGCCTGCTCCGCCTCGCGCGCTTTGCGTCCGATAAGACGCGGTTTCACCGACGGCGAAAGCCCTTCTCGTCCTCTAAAGAGCCACGTCTTCTGCGAAAGAAAATCTCCGTCGGAGGGCCCTGTTTTTCCGGCAAGGTGCTGCGCTAAAAGCCGAACCGCCTCAACATCCGATTCTTCAAACGAAATAAACGCACCAAGCCACGGCGCAAGATCATTCACCGAAACATCGCTTGATGTCCCGCGAACGGCAACAGCAATCTCGCTGCCGTTTCGCCACACAATCTGCCTAACCTTGTCCGCCTCATCCGCACGGGCGAGCCATGTCGCCAGAAAGTCGTCGCCTACCAACCGTTCAAGAAGCGCTAAATGGCGGGCGTCACAACCAGATGCAGGTTCCAACAGTTCATAAAGCGGCCGCGCCGCGAGCATCTGATTGCGGATGTCCATCCGTGCTTCCTGAAATGCCGAAACCGCAGGCATATTCTCGCCGCGCGAACGTATCGCTTCAAGTTCCGAACGATACTTTTCCGAGTCTTGTGCAGCAGTGTCAGCCTCACGTTCGGCGGTGAACGCCGCCTTTGACCGGCTATCCTTCTCCAATGATATTTCCGCCCGGATTGACGAGAACGCCGCATCGACATTTTCTTCTCCGGCATAAAGCGCGTCTGCAAGAGACCCGACCGCAAAATCAGCGGCTTTGCCTGCCGCTATCAATTCATCTGCGCCTTTCCTTAACGCCGTATTTCGCTTTGTACGCGCATCCTTTTCCGTCTTAGCGGCAACCTCCGCCAACTTACGCTTGTCAGACAAATCCTGTTCCGCTTCTTGAGCCTTTCTGTTCGACTCTCCAAAACGCTGCGCCGCCGACTTCTCTCGGTCAATGAGCCCTGTTTCATCTTTTGCGCGCAAATCCTGAAGCCGCTCTCGCGCCCTCGCGACTTCGCCTTTAAGATCCGCCCATTCGCGCTCAAGGGTATCAAGGAGTTTCCGACCCTCCTCCTCAGCTTCTTTTAACGACGCGACGCTTTGCGCAGCGGCCGCGCGATCGCGCTCGCATTCCGCCCATGCGACAACATCAGCTTTAAGACGCAGTTTCCCGAGTTTTTCTGACTCGCGTCGAAGATCGTTAAGATAGTTGGCTCGCTCATCCATTTGATCAAGCCTCCCTTTGCAATCTTCAATTTCGCGAAGTCCCTTCAAAAGTGGCTCAAAGGTATCTCTGTTCGGCCCTTCTAAAAGCTGACGAAATAGATCATCATAGTTGGCGGCACGCGCTGCGATTTCCCGATACGCTTTGCCAGTGCGAAGAAGCTTGCAGACATCGGCATACTTCGCTTCGCCGCCGAAAAGCCTCGCGCCTACCGCATTGGCGTAATCGTTGATATGCGGATAATATTTGCCGCCCGTAAGCGTTGTTATGCCGCTTTTAAATTCGCTTTGCGATGCGGCTCTAAATCGACCACTATCTTCAATCATAAGGGGAAGCTCTGAAACCCCGACGCTCGCAATGCCGCCCCAGCGCTCGTATTGAACGTCCATCCCGCGCGCGGAAAGCCCGACAACAAGCGAGCAGACCCGCCCGGTATCAGACTTTAGTTCAACCGCCGCATACGTAATTCCCGCTTCACGCGCCGTCCGCCCGGTTACAGCATTATAGCGAAGCACTATACCTTGATACGTTCTGCCGCCCGAATCCTTCGACCCGGCCACACGCGCGGCGGAATTAAATTCCATCTCACGCCCCGCCGTGAGCACAAGATGAACAGCGTCAAGAATCGTCGTCTTACCCGAACCGTTATCGCCCAGCAAAAAGAGATGCCCGCCTTCAGAAATTTCTATCGTCGTCGTTCCGAGATTATGGAACTCCACCAATCGAACGGCTGTAATTTTATATGATTCAGAAGATTTCATAATACTCGCCACTCCTTATGCTTTCAACGATGAAAGCGGACAAACCATAATCCCATCTTCTTTACGAACATAGGCATATTCCCCTACTGCCGTTATAATCATCTTAAAAGTTGGCTTACGAAGTTTCTTCCCTGCAATTAAGCTATCCAGACTATTCAATGTCCGCACCCCTTCATCAATCAAACGCTGTCCTCCCATTTTAACCTCAAAAAGAGCATACTCACCATTCGGCAAGTGAATAACTGCATCACACTCAAGTCCTGCCTTATCATGATAGTGTCTAACTTCACCGCCTAGCAATTCTGCATACACCCTCAAATCTCGCACCGCCATAGTCTCAAACATGAAACCAAAGGTCTTAAGATCATTCATCAATTCACCCGGCCCGACACCCAATGCCGCAACCGCGATTGAAGGATCTACAAAATATTTCGTATCTGAAGACCTTACTGAATCTTTCGTTCGCAAATTAGGACACCATGCATGTGAATCCTCAATGACGAACAACTTGCGTAAAGCATTAATATAAGAGTATATTGTATCGTCATCAATCGACATCATCTCATTTGAAGCGATATCCGCTTTGATTACTCTCGCTGACGCTTGGGTTCCTTGAACTCGGGCATATGATCGCATTACCTTTAATGCCCTATCCGTATTTCGTCCAATTTTATCTACACGGGAGATGTCTCTTTCGACAATCGCCTGAACGATATTTTTTGCCGTCTCAAAACGAGCTCGCCCCTTCATCATCAATGACTGCGGCCACCCGCCTCTACAGACAATCTCTGCCATCTGTTCCAATTCCCACGATTTAGCGTCTTCCACCGAAATCATCTCTCCGCCAAACAATCCCGAGAGACTGACGGCCCCCGACGATTCACCCGACTCCCACAACGACATGGGACGCATCCTAACCCAGGAAAATCTTCCTGTTCCCGAGTGCTTCAATTCATCAATATCCACCGGCACAGCACTGCCCGTTATCATAAATCCACCGATAATCGATTCTCTATCCGCCTTGAACCGAATAGCATCCCAAATCTGAGGTGCAATCTGCCATTCATCAATTAAACGCGGGAAATCTCCGGACAAAATTTTTCCTGGCGAAATCGAAGCTAGTTCAATGTTTTGATCACGTTTCGTTGGTTCATCCATAAAAACACAACTCTTTGCAATCTGAAGGCATGTCGTCGTCTTGCCACACCATTTAGGACCTTCCACCAAAACGGCAGCAGACGATGACAATTTCAACGGCAAGATTTCATCAACAATTCTTTTGCGATAATTATTCATAACATCGTGAATTATATCAAATTCCCCTTATCACGCACAAGCATTCGGGTAATTGGCTAGTTTTCATTCGGGTATTTGGATTGCTTTCATTCCGTTAATTATCGAATTTTCAGTCGGTTATTTAGATAACTTTAATTCGATATTCCCCTTAGAGTCCACAAATCAACACTCATCTCCACAAATCGGATTTGTGAGGATTCGTGAAGAGTTGTGGATAAGATTTTCGTGTCCCTCTACATCACTTCATCTTCACTCGGAAGAAGAAGCTGGTAGATGCGCCGAAGAAGCTTCGCTTCGGAGGGATAGATTCAGCGAAGCTGAACCCGAAGGGCACGCAAGTGTCCGCGCGCGTTATCCCCACCGCACCGCCCTTCGGCAGAACAATGAACTTCACATTACCATCTTGAGGCGCGGCAGCATTCACCTCTATCTACCTGTCACAAGTAACGGCATCATATAAAGAGGCAGATATGTCACACCGTCTTCAATCTTCAAATCCTTTGGATGAAGCACATAAGGGGTATCAAGGAAGCGCTTAAACTTTGTCCGGAACTTATTGAGCGAAACGGTTGAATATCGCTTACCACTCTTAACCTCTATCGGCGATATGTTTCGTCTCCTTTCCGTACGGGATTTCGCCAACAGAAAGTCAATTTCCATACGATCCTTCGCCGATGTGCGGTCTGCATCCGAAAAGAAATAAAGCCTGTGTCCGGCAGTACGGATCATCTGCGCGACGACATTTTCGACAATCATCCCTTCATTCAATTCAATATCACCAAGCAGCAACCGATTGTGAACATCCTTTGAGGCAAGCTCATTTTCACCAAAGGCATGGCTCACAAGAAGCCCCGTGTCTCCCATGTAGCACTTCGTCGATATCCTGTCTGACGCCATTTCCAATCCGACATTCGGTTCTGTCGCACGTCGACACACATTGACCGTCATTGCCGACTCAAGCCAGTCCAACGTAGACTCGAAATCCCTCATGCGTCCGCCCGCACGAACCTCTGAGAGCCTAAGACGTTTTTCGTGTTTCGAAAGTTGCGAAGGGATGGCATTGAAAACTGAAAGCGCCTTGTGCCTTATCACACCGCCATATTTCTGTATGTCTGCACAATAAAGAGCAAGAATATCCCGCTTTACAGAATCCACCGCTTCAAGATCGCGTGTAGCGGAGAATTTTGCGACAGCCTGAGGCATTCCGCCGACTATCATATACTGTCTGAACAAATCCATGATCTGATGGTGCACATCCGCTCCAAGCGGCTTCAAATCCTCAAACCTCTTTTTCACGAGCGGCATTGTAGTTTCATCTCCAATTGCCCACAGAAACTCCTCAAAATCCATGGGATACATTGGAATACGATGCTCTTCGCTCGGAATGAGAATGTCTTTTACATTCTTGTTTATCGAAATCAATGATCCCGTCTCAATATAATGATAGCGCCCATCCGCTACAAGATGCTTTATCGCTTCACGTGCGCGCGGAAACTTCTGCACCTCGTCGAAAACGATTAAAGCATCCCCTTTTACAAGCTTGGAATGGGTTATGCGCTCAAAATACAGAAAGAATGTATCTAAATCATCAAGATAATCATTGAAAATGCGTTTCAGTTTAGCTTGCGTCTTGCTGAAATCCACCAACACATAACTCGCATATTCATTCTTGGCAAACTCTTCGACAATATAACTCTTCCCGACACGACGCGCCCCGTCAATCAGAAGTGCCGTCGAGCCGTTGCTTTTTTCTTTCCATTCCAAAAGCTTGTCATATATCTTTCGCTTCATTGCTTCTCCTTATCCTTTGAAATTGCGACGATTTTATCAAATATGAATTCGAAGGTCAATCACCTATCACACATTTTCAAGGATATATCACTATCAATTGCCGCACATTTTCAAGGGTATATACACCTTAACAACCGCACATTTTCAAAGCCGCTTAATATTGCCAGTGTGATAGTGTTACCAATACCAATGTTGTCAGTTGCCAATTTTCCGCCGTAGCCTAAGCACACCTTATTGGTATTGAAAATTGGTATTGGCAACACTGGATATTGGCAATATTCGCATACAGGCAACACTTACACATTGGCAACACTCCCCTCCCTATCTACCAGCAACACTTTAAAACCCGAGAAATTTGTGATGACCATAGTTTGCAAACTGTGGTCATCACAAAACCTGCCACTGTTTCGAATGGATTTTTAACACTGCTTTATCAGCCTCAATCGCTACAGAAGTTACCACCACATTTTGCAAAATGCGGTGGTAACCAAAAGAATGACAATTACCGTATTTTCTACTGTTTCATTCTTACGCGCATGAAGAACTGTTTCACTGTTGGATCCTTCGGTGTCGCCTTAATCTTCACCTTGCCGCCTTCGGGCTTGCCGAATTCAATATCGACATTCTCTTCCTTGAATTCGCTCTCATCCAGTAATCCCGTACCTTCAACGTCAAACACCTTCTTCAGATTCGCCGCCATTGCATTGTCTCCGACTGCAATACCGCTTATCGATACGGAAAGATCGAAGACCCCAGACGAAGAACCTTGCGTAAATCCGTCAATCGTCAAATCTCTTTCCTTTGGTACTGCAACAATCAGCGCATCCGTATCAAGCGCGTACGAAAGCCAAGAATACGCGGAATCCTTCACCTGCTGTGCCGTCACACCCTCAAGCCCTAAGGCCCAAGTACGGTAAGCCGCATATTCCGCTACCGTGTGGATGTTCGCAGACAGCTTCACATCCACAGAACCTTCCAATGCCGCCGCAACCTCAGAATCTTTACTTATTTCTGGTATTGGTTCAGGATCCTTAATCCATACAACATTATCCACCCAAACACAATCCTCTCCTTCTGCACCAGACGAGTCCTTCACATACTCCCAACGCAAAACATGCGTTTTTAACGCATCCAAACGAACTTCAACAACAGACCAGTCGTCAACACCGTCCTTCCGTACAACTTCCACGTCATCAACAAGGAAGCGCACATAATCCCAATCATCGAAATCAGGATCATCCTCACATGACGTCTTCCAAACAAACGACAATGTTCCCCGACCTGTAACTGTAGCTTGCATCCACGACAATGCAGAATCACCGATACCGCCACATTTCGCCGAATCTTCGTTGTCCGATGATACATTTTCAACCTTAACCCATGGTTTTGAAGTGTCAGTCAACACCTCCCAATCGGGTACATCCAATGCTTCAGCCAACTCCTTGTTCCCGCTATACACAAATTTCGTAATTTTTGAAGTCGCGATTTTACTGGCCCACATTTGCTCGGCAAATGCTTTAGCCTTGATTGTTGTTGTTTCTTTAATATTGAATGCTTTGGTATAAATCATACTATCTCTTGTCGGTTCGCTTCCATCAAGCGTATAATAAATAATGACATCATCCGTATTGCAGGTTATCGTAACCTTCTGCGCGACCCCTTTAAATATCGTTCCATCACTAGGTGTAATAACCGGCATCGTCACCGTACCCATCCATTCATACGCTCCCATATCTACCGTTGTATTCATGATACGTAAATTTCCAAGCAGATCAACCTGATTTTCAACATAGGAGTTATACCCTCTATTTATACACGGCGAGTTGTCCTGCAACTGATAATTTCCGTTACCGTTATCAATAAACAACGGATTGGAATTAATATTCGATGTTCCCGACGGCCTTGGACTTGAACAGGAATAATACATACTTGAACCAGGGTGATTCGCCAAAACATTGGCCTCAGTACGATTCTCCCATACTATCGAATTGTATATTGATCCATTATAGACGCCGGCAGAAGTCAACCCCGCAGGCACACGATTTCCGGCGACAGTACAATTGCGCAATGTTCCATAGTATGATCCACCTCCATAACACGACAACGAGGATGTCTCTGATGCCTTTATGGAGTTATTGACAATCAAACATCCTATGGATGTTCCATAATAAACACCGCCACCATAAGCCCATCGCGTTGTTGTTTCCACAGTATTTCCTGAAATTACGCAATTCACCCGAGTCCCGTAATAGCATCCTCCGGCATAAGCATCTGAACCGCGGACAACATTATCTTTTATTTCGCATGAATATAAGTCCGAATAATAGGTTCCACCTCCATATACATACCCCGAACCTGACGCAACATTTGCGACAATAATACAATTCGTAAGGGTTCCGTATTGAACTCCTGCGCCTTGGGCAGCAAAACCATTAGTAAATGTAAAGCCATCCATAATAACGGAATGATGCGCTGTCGCCTTCCCAAGTTTTGCACAACGAGTTTTTCCGCCACCATCAACAACTGTGTCAGCCGCACCAGAAACAGACTTAATCAAAATAAACTTATCATCTACTTCTATCGGATCATACACACCTGCCGCGACATAAACAATCTCATCATCCAAAGCCTCGTCAACAGCCGCTTGTAGAGTTTTATACGCTGTAGCCCAAGAAGTTCCACTTCCTGTGTCGTCAGGACGTTTCGCATCCACATACAGATTAACCTTTTCATACACAGCCTTGATTGCCCCGTCAGATGTTATGTTATTCCATTCAAATGTCATATTTGATGTAGCGACAAAAACACCATTAGTCATAAAACCTAAAAATTTTCGCTTTGATGGCAATGCCGTAAACACAGCAGACTCGCCTGGCGAAACAATTGCCGTATTGCACAGCAATTCTCCATGTCCCGATACACTCCCAGAAATAACATATCCGTCTACGGCATTTCCCTCATACGCTCCAATATCAACCCGTGCGCCGCAAACACGCGGCTTCATCACCACATCATATTCTCCCAACGGGAAATTAGATAACAGCATCCCCTTATCAATGCAAGGTGACCCCACGCGCAGTCTGGCATCTCCGTTCATTGGATCAACCAAACCCGGATCGGTAGTATAAATGGTAGAAGACATTGAACTTGGATTTTCAACATAGCAATTAAAGAAAGAGCCAGACTGCACATCACTTGTATCACAATTACGCAAACGATTGCCCCATATAACACTATCCCTGCAATAACTACCATAAACACCGCTATTCGATTTATTCGCACGATTTCCCACAATTGAACAGTTAAACGCCCGCCCATAATGAATACCGCCGCCTATATTAGCCATATTGGATGCTATCACGCAATTTGTAAGCGCGGAATAATAAACGCCACCACCTGATGTTTCAGCCTTATTGCCTCTCACGATGCAATTCACCAAAGTTCCATAATAAGCGCCACCAGCCGTACTTGTAGAATAACCATTCTGCAATGTAAAGCCCATAAGCGTTGAACCAGCACCATACCCTGACGTGACAACATACGTCCCAGTTAGATTTGCGCATCTATTTGTCCCGCCACCATCAATAATCGTCTTACTTGCTCCCTCAACAGAACGAAGTACAATCTTTTTCCCCAATGTATTGACAGCCGTATAAATACCATTCGTTACAATGATGCTTTCTCCTTCATACACGGAATTTACGGCTCCATTTAACGTGCGCTTCGCCGTCATCCATGTTTTGCCGTCTCCGCTGTCGTCAGGTCGGTTTGCATCAACAAAAATATCAGCGTTCCTGAACCGAGCGACAATCTTACCGTTCGACGTCACATTTTCCCATTCATATACCATACTTCTCGAAACTTCAGACCCATCAACAAGGAAACTGTCAAAATCTCGATCGATCGCTATTGCCGCGAATCGTGCAGTACTGCCACTTTCAACAAGCGCAATTCGTCGATCAACCAGGCCGACACCATCAACCGCTCCGGCAATCACATATTCAGACGGGACTCCTTCATATGCGCCGCAATCCGGGGAGCCATCTTGAACACGCGCCCGGCCCAACATATCCACTGATGTGAGATTATCGACAACAACGCCACGGTTTAGACATGGCGACGAGGATGAAAGCATGTAAATCCCTGAATCTGAATCAACGAACTTCGGATCCGAGGATATGCTGTAAGAATCCAAAGTGATCTTTGCATTGTAATAACTGTCAGGTGTTTGAATGCAGGAGCGTACAGCTGAACCGCCGTCAGTATTATAAGTTGCTCCGTCACTAATTCTTACATTCCCCCATACAATACTATTTGTCATTGCAGAACGATATGTGCCCGCACCACCGTAACTTCTGCATTTATTGTCAACAACCGTACAATTGAGCAACGAACCTAAATATATGCCTCCTCCATAACTGGCGGAACGATTGTGTTCAATAAGACATCCTACTGCATTTCCTTGATACATACCCGCGCCTCTTTCAGCACGATTATACTCAATTCTGCAATTAATCGCGTCGCAAATATACAAACCACCGCCCTCATACGACGCTTCATTCCGAGCAACTAAACAATCATACAGTTTACATCCATACGCTCCAGCTCCGTACGTCGCACGATTACCAATCAAATAGCAATTCGTCAGAACGCCGCCGTACGCACCGCCGCCATAAATGTCACCTTGATAAACGCCGTTTACAAGCTTTCGCTCAGCATGTCCGTTTCTCAACATAAAACCAGAGACAACAACATTTGTATCAAAAACGCGATAACCGGAAACATATTTTGACCCGCCGAGAATCGCACACTGCGCTTGATCCCGTCCATCAATAACAGTCTCAAGCGGACCGTTTACCGAACGGATTGTCAATGTCTTGCCTCTCGTATCAATCGGAGAATATACGCCGTTTGTCACCACAATCGTCGCACCGTCCATCGCCTTGGCAATAGCAGAATTGAGAGTTTTCTTTGCAGAACGCCAGCTTCTCCCCGAGCCGGAATCGTCCGGCCGGCTGGGGTCCACATACAATACGCCCGCCGTATTGCGTATCGTCAAATTCGCAAACCGTCTCTGCACAATCCCGTTGTTTCTATTTTCTATAAACAATTCAGCCGTATATGCCCCTTGCGGATAATCCTGCAGTTCGTGCTCATTAACCGTTACAACCACATCCTGACTACCGCCACCGGGAATAACACCCTCCGACGGCGACACCGACATCCATGAATTACTTGTTGCAACCGCCCATGAAACCGGAATCGAAGATGCATTGCGAATTCTGTACACACCCGATGTCGGTGAAAACGGTCCGCCCTCAACGCCATAAACATCAAACGATGTCGAGGGCGACACCCTAAGATCGTCTGGTTCAACCACCATACGCACGGTAAGATTCGTCACAGGCTTATTTTGGTCATTGCTTGCAAATCGCACAATACCGTCATAAACGCCTGGCTCGCACCAACCGGCATCAAAAGTGATGCCAAGATCGGTCTGCGTACCCGGTTCAAGATTTTCGATTCGCTCTTTTGAAACGGAAAGCCACCTTCCGGACGAACGCAGTGCGCGGGCTACGTTCAGTCTCTTCCCAGACACGCACAATCCTTCCGCTACAGGATCGCCGCTGTTCATAAGCGTCTCCTTGATCTGGTATGGCGTCATACCCTGATTGACCGACAAAAGCAATGCCGCCGCGCCCGAGACATGAGGCGTAGCCATTGAGGTTCCGCTTAACTTCACATAACCGCCGCCCATGTAGCAGCTGAGAATATTTACTCCAGGAGCCGCTATATCAACCGACTCCAAACCGTAACACGACGATGACGCCCTGCGGTCATTATGATCAACCGACAAAACGGCAATGATGTTTTCACAAGAGTAACTTGACGGATAATGCGGAGTTACATCATTGTTCGTCCCCTCGTTCCCGGCCGCCGCGACGAAAAGAACACCTTGCTTGCCGGCGGCATCAATCATTTCTTTCAAGGCATACGAATACGCTCCTCCGCCCCAAGAATTGCTTAGAATCTTGGCTCCGTTCAAAACGGCATATTCAATACATGCCAAGGCATTGGCCGTGTCACCTCTTCCGTTTGAATCAAGAAATTTAAGCGCCATAATGCGAGCCGTCCAACAGACACCCGCAACACCGATACCGTTGTTCCCGACGGCGGCTATCGTTCCGGCGCAGTGCGTACCGTGCTTGTTGTCATCCATCGGATCGCCACTGTCCTCTATGGAATTGTAGCCGTAAACATCGTCAACTACGCCGTTCCCGTCATTGTCGATTCCATCCCCGGGAACCTCTCCGGAGTTAACCCACATATTTGCAGTCAAGTCCTCATGGTTGTAATCCACGCCGGAGTCAATAACACCGACAATAACCGACTCATTGCCCGTTGTGCGGTCCCACGCCAACGTAGCTGAAATATCGCATCCTGAAGTGCCGCCGGTTTGTCCCACATTGCGCATCGCATACAACTCTTCAAACCGAGGATCGTTCGGAATCGCCAACGCTTTCTGTTCATAGTTAGGCTGAACATACGAAATACCTGTGGCTGCCTCGAAGCGCTGCACAAGCTCTTCCATCTCCTTTGTTGTCGCCACCGGCACGGGGATTCTAATCAACGCCAATCCCGGAACAAGCTTATACCGCCGAACCACTTCGCCGCCGCCCAATGCGGCGAGCTTCGCCTCTTGTGCCTGTGCTGTCGCGGCATTTTCGTCAAACTTTACAAGCAACTCCTGTTTGCGGAACTCAATTCCCGGCGGAATTCGGAATGTGCCTGAATACCCAGGAGCGAGCGCAGTTGTACTTTGCGATACCGCCACCGCTTCCGAAGGTTCACTTGCGATTACCCGACCAGTCTCCAATGGTGTAACAACCGCATTTAATGCAACATCTGCATCAACGGCATTAGATACGATAACATTCTGCGCTTTTATGCAACCGACCTTATTCGTAACTTCAATATCCCAATCAGATAATTCAAGAGAAGTGACCTCATTACTTAAGACTGCAACACCGCTATACACTCCTGCGGCAAGCGCATATGCGGTTTGATTCGGAGACATCACAACATCTACACATTCTTTCGCACCCAACTCTCCTCGCTCCAAACTGGCATCAAGCCATTCCGGCAATATCAACCGCCAGGCACTGACAACTTCCGCACGATTGGAAATTGACACATCAACTTTGTCAGGAGCAAATTCTTTTCCCCTCAATCTTTCAAAATGAAAACCTGAATTTGGTGACAATACCAAATAATCTGGAATACCTTCCGCTGAAAGCTCAACCGTTTTCACAGGCTCCTTCTCATCGTTAGTCAGTAATGTCACAGCCGACATTACCGAACCTATTTGTTGAGGAGAACATGTAACTTCAAACGAAATGCTTTCTCCCGGCGCTATCTCATACGGAAATTCAGGCAACCCTTCAAGCTCAAACACCCCATCTTCAAGTGACACCAATCCATCATCATTCTCATTTAAATTTTCTGCCATAGGGCGTTCGGGACATATCCACGGATTCTCCGGTATTATATGTGCAACCATATCCATCATACTTACCGCACTACTTGTCGGCAAGGCCGAATCTATAATAACATTGTCAAAATAATGTATAGTCGGAGTAGTTGACTCCGTATAGCCACAAAGGCAAACACGACCTCTCGAAACGGCAGCATCCTCGCCTTCCCATACTTTTTTACCATTAAGATAAAAAGATAAATATGTTCCTGACGCATTAGCTAACAGTGTATTCTTCCCATCACCTATAAGAGATGTAGACGTCCATCCCTGCAATGTTGAGGCCGCCCCTCCAAGGACTCTCCAGACTGAATATGAATTTCCTGACACCAAAAACATATACCCATTCCCGGTCTCCGGCGTATACGACTCACTAGCTCTTAACACTATACCAGCAGAGGAGGATGTTGAACCTGTACGCCAACACTCTGTTTGAACGGCAACATCTGAATACTCACCGCCGCTGTACGAGCTGACCATCATTTTTATCGCGCTTCCATTCGCTGCTTTATATGCACCATTCTCCACAGTCCAATCGGTAGGGATATTCGGCGCCCAATATTCCAAGTTGCCTGATGAAAAATCTTCCACATAGCGCGTGCGAATATCTTTTAACATCAAGCTGGCTGACGAATGTGAATTACTGACTGTAATACGCGCCTTTTTCGACAATCCAGTCAACACCTCCCCAAAAGAAACGACTTCATCTTTATATGGGCGGATCGAATCTATTATAGAAATCCGCGATTGAGGCAATGCTTCAATGGAGGTTCCCCATTTTTTCTGGCATAAAAAACGCCGCACCCTTATAAAATAGGGGTGAAGTGGCGATTTTCATTTTGCCGCAAGTGAAAATCAGTC
>SUVZ01000442.1 GCA_015061765.1 Lentisphaerota bacterium | reverse complement strand
ACGCCGGTCGGCAGCATCTTTACCGGCACATTTCCGTTGCCCTCGACAACAGGCGAGGCGTCCTTCTCCCACATCTTGAGATACCACGTACCGTTCTCAAGCTGAAGCTTTTCATATGTTTTCGCGATGTTCACGGCGGCATCGAGATACTTCCTGTCACCGACAGCGGCATGAAGATCAAGATACGCAACCGCCATTGAAGCCGGATATACCAGCATGTTCTGTCCGGCGTACTTCACCGAGGCGAAATTGCTCTTCTGCCCTTCCATCTTCCAATAGGTCGGAGGAAAATGCGCGAGCGGCGCATCCGCAGGCTGGGATATGGACAGCATGTAGTCGGCGGCGTTCCGGGCGATCTTCATGGCGGACTCCCTGTGCGCGGGATCGATCTGCGCGAACCAGATCATTCCGCGGATCAACGCCGAATTCATCTTTGCGGGATAGATGTTCAGCAGATCGGTATATCCGTCGGGACGGCCGAACCTAAGAAAATGCTGCGTATTGGTGTGCGCAAAAAGCGTCTTGTAATAGCGTTTTGCACATTCAGTATAGGAATACGGTTTCGGAGCATAGGCACCCGGCTCGTAAGGCGCGCTCTTCCAGAAGCGCCGGGTCCCTGAAACCCCGAGCACCCTGCCGTTCGAATCGAGAGCCTCCGAGCGCACACGCACATACCCCACGGGAACCGCGCCCCACACGGGAGAAATATCCGCATACGGCAAGGAGGCGGTAAAAACATGCTCGTCAAGATTTCCGTCCGTAACCGTGAACCTATACGATTTAGCCCCTTCGACCGGAGAGAAGTCGAACGCAGGCGGATAGATGAAGCACAAACTGCTTTTGTTCCAGAACACATTGCCGTTCACTCCGCCCGGTCTTACCGGACGCGACACGTCCGCGGCAGCCAAAGCCGCCAGCTCATTGGTGGACATCTCCTTTGCGGCACAGTCTGCGCGCACCGCAAAACAGACAGCGGCCGACAGGAGCAGATTCATCTTCATTTTGAACGATCCTTTCATCTTTAACGGAATATGACCGCGAACGGATTGCGGTATTTCAGACTCATCACCGAACCGGACATCGAGAACGCCCAGCGATCTCCAAGGCTCTCGGGATTCACGAGAACCGGTCTGCCGGAAAACGATTTCCCTTCGGGCAATGCGCAGAGAACATATGGAGACTCTTCTTTGACAAGGCCTTCAGTTCCGTCGAATTCAATCGTGGCTCCGGACATAAAATTAACATTACAGGAATATCCGGGAATTCTCGATTCAGATTTCACCGCAGCGATGTCCGCCGCCTTTACCTTCCAAGCTCCATGCACATTCATCGTGTAGTTGCCGTCACCCAATGTGACATTGGCGCCGGCAAACAGGGAAAGTCTTTGGACATCGATCGGTACGTGATTACGCAGATAGAAATACACATATCCTGACCAACCTTCAATCGCCTCGAAAAAGTTCTTGTAATTGTTGCACTGCACCGATCCGCCTTCAACGCGGAGAAGTGTATTTGACGGAAACGCCCAATGACTGTTGGCGTCAAGTCTACCGCCCTTTACAACTGTTGCTCCCGCATACGTGTTGGTGCAATTCAACCCGAGAACACCATTCCCCGACTTCACGAAATCGCCGCCGGCCTCCTCCATCAGCTCGACCTCGCACTCAAACATCCGTCCGGGCAATGCGGGGATCTTTACGTACGCCTTTGTATCGTCATCATATCCGGCACCGGGCGATGTCACGACAACCCCGTTCAGAATCCCTCTTCTGGCATCAAATGGCGCAAATGCCGAAGCCCCCTCACCCGAGCCTTCGATTATTATTTTGGCAGGACCTATTTTTGTCGCTTCAACAAATTCCTCGTCATCAGGCAGCGAGATCGATTTTATCGACTTCCCCGCCGGGCGCTCCAACGGCACTTTGCAGTTGACACTGGAATTCGCGGCCACTTCAATTTCTCCGCCGAGTCCATGCAACACCATACGGTCAGGCACATCGCCGAGGAAGTCGACATATTGCGTATTCCATTCAGAAGCAAACCTGATCTTTCCTCCGTTGAACGAGAACAAAAGCCGAGAATTTTCAAACTTTACATGATTCTCGCAATACCACATCTGCAATGCCGACAGGCAGCCTCCGCGGTTCAGGTTCACTTGAGAGACCGAACCGGCCCGTGAAAGAAGATTTATGCGCTGCACTTCCAACAGGGACTTGTCATCGACAGTAAGAACCGATTCACCGCCCGTCGCCGGTCGATTCGCGAAATTATAACCCAGATGGAAACAGGATTTGTCCGTATTGTCCGGGGGGAATGTGGTGCTCGTGTCGTATTTGGCGCCATCACCGAGATAGAAGTTGGAGTACCCGGCGCCACCCGCCATAACTCCGCATTTTCTGTTTCGGGCGACACCGCCATACTGCACGTAGTGCGCCTCGGAACCGGCGGCAGAAGCCATGTTCAGATTGCCAACAGTTGTGAAAACAGAGTTGGAAGAGCCGAAATATCCATAACACGCTTCACTGTCCGTACCAACATCCAACGAAGCGTTGCACTGGTAGAGTTCGGCATTTTCAAGCGTAAGCGCTCCAGCCCCCTTTGTACCCACCTTAAACGCGTTTGTCACCACGGCGCCGTCTCGAATGGATGCCACGCCCCAACCTGACGCATTCACCGACTCTGTATTGTACACGTCGCGACGCTGTCCGAGATAGACCATCGAATAAAGGTACGAATTGCCGCCCTCTCCACGAACCGAGGCGGACCATCTTGTGTCTCCAACCACATCCAAACGGGGAACGAGTCCGTCTGTGGCAAAAGAAGGATTGCAGACGGTAAGATACCCCATATCCGTTATCACATCTCCTGCATCTTCAAGAAGCAGTGAACCCCCGGACTTTATGTGAGATGTATTCCACGCGTTTACAAGCTTCTGGCGTTCGCCTCCTATAATGTCGATCGCGCCTGCGTTTATATCCATGTGGGAGAAGTAATGGTCATTCGTAAGCATCGCCACTTTAAGCACGGCATCGTTCTTTGTAAGCGCAAAATTCGTAATCGCACCGCGGATCGTGAGCACACGAGGTGTCTGGAAATTTTGCAATCCGGAAAACGTCAAAGACAATCCGGAGTTGACTCCTGTTATTCCTCGAAGCATCTCGGCATCCTTGTATACACGGAGCGTTGGATTTGCCTCGGCCTTTACTCCCCAGGGGAATGGAATTCCCGAAGCTTGAGTGTAGAAATCCAAACATGACGCCTTTGCGACCGTCCATGAATTCCCGTCCGAAACGCCATCCCATGATTTGAGGCCGTCAATTGTAACACTGTCACTTAACTGGACGATATTGCCCGGGTTCTTGACATGCGAACCGTATTGATGGAGCGCATACACCAATGTCTCTCCCGAAGCGCCTTCAACCTTATTTGTAAGAGTATGGGAATTAAGATCCGTGTAACGCACACCGAATTTCTTGTCGCCGCCGATGGTCGCTCCGTCTGTCAACGTGAGATACGTTATCAGGCAGTCACCCCCGGACGAGCCGGTACGGTAGAACGCGCCTTTCCCGTCCGGACCGTCACCGGCAATCTCCATCTTGTATATCAAGCGGGTCTTCTGTCCGG
>SUVZ01000441.1 GCA_015061765.1 Lentisphaerota bacterium | reverse complement strand
CATCCGCCTTTGGATCAAGGTACTTTGCCATTTCTTCTGCCTCTTATTTCCGTTCAAGGAAACAGTTCCTTAAAGAAAACAATGTATATTGTACCAAAACCGGCAGATTAAATCAATCTCTGCGCGGCATCTGGGACATATACGATCGGTTACTCGGATGTGTATTGCGCTTTAACCCACTGCCGAGAAGATGAGAATGTGGTTCGGACTGATTCTCAAGATTACAGCGCGGACGAAATCCTATACTCCATCAAAAGAACGATATTTTGCAAAATAAGCCGATTCACAAAATGAGGCACACCGCGCCGGACTCTCCATGCCGTATATCAACCCAGATCTCAACCGCGCCGCAATTGCGGCAAGCATCCCCTTCTGATTTATCACTGCCTCCGTCACCGTCCGTCAATGGAACGATATGACCAGCCCCTTCACCGTCGGCATCAGCTGCAGGTTGCCGTCGGCGTTCACGACAACGCTTTCCACCCACGACGGCTTGTCGATGACATTCACCGTCTTGCCTGTGAGATTGCATCCTGACGTCAGCACGTATTCGCCTCTTCCGGACAGCTTCATGTCGGCATCATCCGCCGCGACCTTCACGTTTATCGCAGATGGAAGCGATGATCCGGCATTGAGCGTCAGCGACGGCGCGGACACCTTATCCGTGAAATTGAACGCGAGCGTTGCGCCGCTTTCCATGTTCAAAACACCGGCGCTCAAATCAACCGCCCCAGACTGCAGAACCTTGAGCGTAGAACCGGATTTTACCGTCACCGTTCCGGAACCGGCGGATGCACCGGGAGCAATCGCGAGCACACCCGCTTCCACCGCCATGCCGCCTGTCCATGCATTACCGGGCGCCGCAAGCATGAGCGTGGCATCACCGCGCTTCAATATGCCCGTACCGGCACGACCGGTATAATCGCGTATCGCACCCGACACAACAAGATCCGTTTCCGTATCTATCACCAATGTGCTGTTCTGTGCTCCTGTTTTCGTATTCACAAGATTGATGCCGGAGTCGAGCCGGTTCGTGCCCAAACCGTCGCTGACATACGTCCAAGAGCCGTAAACAGCATCATGTGCAGAACCGCAGCGAAGCGGATGGCCTGTCGCTTTCGACCCGTTGCGCAATGTCAGGAAGTTGAAGTAGTTCAGCCCATCGCGATTCACCTTGTCATAAAACGGCGTTTCGAGCGTCGAGCCGTCAAAGATATATTCGACGCCGTTTTCCGAAACAAGATTGCCGAATGCCGAAAGAACGCTGCCTTGCGTAAACGTGTATTTCTTTCCGGCTCCGGCATCGGCATAATTGCCGCTGTCGGCAAGCAGCACGGTGGCCGAATTGCGGGCAATCAGCCCCCCGGACGGACGCGCCTTCTTCACGGTGAACACAATGTCCGCATTGTCGGCAATCATGTTCTTCAACGCATTCTCCGCACCGAGCGTGAGGTACGGCGCCGGAACATTCGCCTTCCTTATAACCATGGATTCAACGGCGTACTGCGAGACATTGTATTTAGCGACACCCGAAGCGTTGGGAACATCTGTTCCTATCAGGCCTATGGACGCTCCATTCGCCACTGACCAGAAATACCCCTGCACGGCGTGCGCTTTCACATCCAATCCGTCCTGATAAAACTCAGTCACCACGCACTTGATTCCGGTATTACCGTCGTTCGCTCCGACAGCCCAGAACTGAAACTGACACGTCATCTTCCTTTCAGCGCCGCTGTAGACAATGTTATAGGGCAAAGAATACGAATCCACGGCAGCTCCGATATACGAGCCGCGCAGATAGGCGCTAACGGGACGCACGCTTGAAAGCATCGTATTGGAGAATATTGCAACGGCAGCCGTCGAATTGAGCAGCGTGGAATTGCTTACCAATTCCATCTTGCGCGATGCCGGTCCCTTGACGGACAAAGCCCCATTAGGCGAGGTTATTGTCTGGTTCCACGTCTGCGCAATCGGCGCCGTCACCTGTATCGCCGCGTCCTCGATAGTCACCGCGCCACCGAAAGACGCCTCGCCTTCGATTGTCAGGAGATTGGGAAGGATACGGAAGTTTTGCGCAACGATCTGACTGCCGTTTAGAGGCGGTGTATTATCCACTTCCGATACTGCATCTATATCTGTGCCCACCGCAAGACCTTCCGTAGTCGCTGACCCCGCTTTCAAATAACTGCCGTTCACAGGAGAACTCGCGTAAACGCCGTCACTCTTTTCCGTGAACTCCACCTTAACCGCCCGAAAGTGCTTCTTGACACCGCTTCCCGATTGGACGCACTGAAATTGCGCCGTCGCCTTATTCCCGTCGCGGACATAATGGAATGCTCTCATCTCGAACGGAGCACCGGTTATAAAGGAACCGCTGAGCGTACATGCCAGCGCCCGGCCGTCGACATCATCCAGCGTCATTCCCGGAAAGACGAGCTTGGGCGTATTGTACTGCAGATGAGCACTCGACGGAGCGGAAGATGAATCCGACATCACCCCTTTGAGCGTCAAAGTCCCGGAAACGGTTATATTGGAAACCACGACCCCACCTGAAAGCGCGACCGTCGCCGCGGCGGGAAACTCTGCATTGGCACCATCGACCCATGCGGAAGGTGTTTCACCGTCAAGCCAATTCTGCTCTTCCCACGCCGCGCCGTCAACGCCGTTCCATATGAGTGTCGTATCGGCGTTCGCCTGTAGGATGAATGCCTCACCCATCGCAAACGCGAGGCACACAGCGGACGTGCAAAAGCGCATCACTCCCGTTAGGGAAGCTGCTAATTTACCCCCCCCCCCGTTATTTTGCGCTTTTCTTTGAAGTTATGCATTTTTCCTTTTCCTTTCATTTCTATCTCATAGCCCAAATCGACGATGTTATGGACGATTGCGGTCATTAAAGGTTTTCAATCTCATCAGCAGAAAGGCCGGTGTACTTTGCGATACTTTCCACGGACATGCCATCGGATTTCATCTGACGTGCGGTCTGGAGTTTGTCTTGCTGCAACTTTGCCTCGGCCGCGTCGGCTCGCGCCACTGCGGCGTCACGCTCCGCAATTGCCCTTTCAAAGGAAACTTTTTTCGTAGTCTCGATACTGACGCGATCCCAAAAGCCCTCATAGGCCGCTCTCTCGGCGTCGTTCATCCCTGATTCCCTGACTATCTCTAGAGCCTCACCCGTCTGCGGGTTGTCTAGAAGATCCTGCGAGACATCGTCCGCTCCGTCGCGGTCGATTTCAGTCAGGAACCGAAGCCACAGAACCTGCATCTTCTTCTCAGTGAGGTTCTTCGCCTTGAATTTTGGCAGTTCCACGAACACAAGGTGCAGACCGTCAAGCACCTTGTCTGTGTGGATATCGTGAACGAGATGGTAGTAGTGGTAATATCCGTCCAAATTCGGCTCAAACGTGTGGTTCACCAGGTTAAGCGAATAGACCGGCTGGAGCAACTTGTAATCATCGCCCTTCGGCAGCTGCCTCACGTATGCCTTTGACGCATTGAGTAGCACCCGCTGCATGAAGTCCGGAAACCACTCCATCTGCATCTCGACGATGAACTTGCGCCCGCCTGTCTCCTCACAGCGCACATCCACAATGGAGTTTTTGCCGAGCGGCGTCTCGGGAACCATC
>SUVZ01000440.1 GCA_015061765.1 Lentisphaerota bacterium | reverse complement strand
ATTCTGGCTTTCTCTGCCGGAGAGCTTCACGATTCCCCGCCCAGCCAATCAAAGCTTTGCCCATAAGCCGCAAACACGTATATTTGGTATAATACCAGCATGCGGCAACTTCTCGACAAACTCCACGCGCGGCTCGGCGACGACAAGGCAAAGTTCTGGCTTCTGCTGTTCGCCTTTGTAATCATCTACCTGCTTTTGCGCCTGCCGTGGATAACATGCGATCCCGGCATACCGTCGGTGTGGGAGTACGGCTACAACGCGACGGACGAGGGTTACTACCTCTCCGGCGGCAAAGAAAAGCTCCTTTGGGGCCACTTCGTCGATTTGCCGCGAACGGAGGTTTTTACATACGGATTCTCCCCTGGGACACACTGGTTGAGCTATCTCGCACATTTGGCGTTTGGGCTCTCTACCTGGACGTGGCGAATCCCCTTCCTCGCAATCTACCTATGTGCATGGCTCGCCGCATTTTGCCACATCTCCAAGCGCACGGGCGCGACTTCGGCGTTCGCCCTTTGCACGTCGGTGTCACTGGTGCCAATGGTCATAGCATACGAGAGGACGGCAAGCAACGACGCGCTAATAGCCGCGATACTCATGTTCTCTTACGTCTGCGCAACAGGACGCTCGATGTGGCGCGTAACTGCAGCAGGGCTTATGGCCAGCTCAATCATCTTGGTGAAGCCCTCCGTTTGGGTGCTGCTGCCGATTGCCGCAGCTGGCGCGGTCGAGGGCAACGTGCTTAAATCCTGCGTCAAGCGGCCCGCTGTGTTCCTTGGAGCCGCGATCGCGGGCACCTTCCTGTTGAAGCTTATCGCGGCGCTCTCTGTTCTCCCTGACGCTGCGCAAGCAGGCGTCTCAATCTGGGAAGTCGTGCGCAGAACGACGACGCACTACCCACTGCCCTCTATCTTCGACTTCTCATCGCACTTCAAGGGGCTCTCTGCGTTTCCGCGCGACCCATCGATACAACTCCTTGGCGCAATCGCCACGCTCATTGTCTCTGTGCCGTTCGCCATGGCGGCAAGAAGCGCGGTCGCCAGACGCTGGAATGGGCACCTCATCCTTTTTCTCGCCGTCCCGGCGTACGTTGCTGCAGTGTCCGTCATGAACACAATATACACGCACTACTTCCTGCCGGTCGTCGTCATGCTGCCGATATTGCTCTGCGCAATCTCGCAGGAACTTGACGTGGACGACGAGGAACCGATGACATGGAAAAAGACTGCCACCACCTTCCTGCCTGTCCTTGCAGTATGCGCAGTTGCCGCGATCTTCCTCGCGACGTATTCCGTTCCGCCTGCAGTGTCGCAGAACTTCTATTCGCGCATCTACAACTTCCCATCAAAGAACGTTTGGGGGCTGACATGGTCTATCTTGCTCGTCTTCACGATAGCCGCGCCTGCCGCGATCTGGGCGCTTCGCGGATTCAAGCCGCAGAAACTAAGTGCCGTCGCGTGGGTCATCGCGTCTTTTGTCGCCGCCTCGGTAGTCTTCGCGGCCATCCCTGCAGTCCAGCTCGCGCCCTACATGAAGAAATCGGCGAGCGAATACTTTGCGCCGCTCGCTGTTTCGCTCGCCGTCTCCGCAGTCTTTCTCGTTGCGATATTCGGCAAACGCCTCCCGCGCCATGCGATCTCGGTGTTCGCCATGCCTCTCTGCGTGTTGGCCATGTACGTCGCAACGCCAAACTGGAGAGCGTCGTTTGCGGAATTGCTGCGCCCGGGGACGCATTACCACGCACAAGTCGCCGCGGAGATAGCCAAGCTCGTCCCGAAAGACGCGGTGGTGATCGGCGAGCGCTCGAACCAAATGCTGATGTCTCTTCCGATCCGCACAGCGACGACATTTGCCGCCAACAGCGACCCGATTCCGGTTATAGAGTCAATACTAAAGGCCAAGCCCGACGCCAAGCTCTACGCTCTCGCCGATTCGCAGCACGCCTACAACCTGCAGCACTACCGTGAGCACGCGAAGGAGTACGCGTTGCAACCAGTAAAGACATTCAAGATGCCGTCGTTCGGCAACGGTGCGCCCGCGGACGTCTATCTCTGCAAGATCATCCCGCAAAAGAAGTAATCCACCACATGGTCGTATTCATTCCTTCAATAAAAGACATACGCGCGGTCTTCTCAAGACTCCACGCTCGGCTCGGCGACTTCTGGTGGTACTCGCTGATGCTCTTCTGCGCCTGCCGCGCGGCGGACTTGCTCAACGCGTTCGTCGGCCTGTGGCTTGTCCCGAAGTACGTCGACCCGTCCGAGCTCGGCGCGGTGATGCCGCTTGGCAACTTCGCAGGACTTCTCGCCCTTCCTGTAGCTGTTTTCGCAAACACCTTCCGCAACGAGGTGTCTCGGCTTTCCATTGGTCAGGAATTCGGCAAACTCAAGACGTTGATGCGCTCCGTGTTTATCGCGACTGCGGTCTTTCTTTTCATCGCGATCATCGTCGCGCGCTTCACGCTGCCGATGTTCCTCGAGCGCATCCGCATTGTGGAGGGATCGCTTGGAATCATCATCATCGCGACGTCGTTCGTGACGGCTGTCGCCCCGATATTCACAAACACAATCCAGGCGCTCAAGAAGTTCAGGGCGAATGCCGTGATGAACATCCTCGGCGCACCGCTACGCCTTTTGACGATGCTTGTCGCAATGCCTTTCCGGCCCCTTGCGGGCTATTTCGTGGGACAGGGCGCGTCGCCCGCGTTCAACATCGTCGCGTCGGTGTTCAGCCTGCGGAAGGAGCTCGCCGTCCCCGCCGAACCCTACTGGAACCGTGAAGTCGTCAGGAAGTTCTCGAAGCTCCTCATCATCTTCCTCATAAGCGGCGCGGCCAGCAGCCTGTGTACGGTCGTTGAATCAACCGTCCTGCGCCAGCGGCTTCCCGACCTCGACTCGGCCGGCTACTACATGGCGACGCGCTTTTCGGACATCTCGAGCTTTCTATACAACACGCTCGTCTTCACGCTCTTCCCCTTCACGGCCGCCCTCGCGGCGAAAGGCAAAGACACGCGACCGTTGATCCTGAAGGCCGCCATCGCAACGATCGGCTTCAGTGCGCTCGTCGCACTCCCGTTCTTCTTCTTCGGCGACGCAATCCTATCCTTGCTCCCGCATGGCGAACAGTACTCTGCATACTGGTGGGCGATTCCATGGCAGATTGGCGTAAGCACCCTGGGCGCATTGGTCGGCCTCTACGTCACGGCCGAGATTTCCGCCAACCGCTTCAGGTTTATGCTGTGGATGGTTCCGCTCGACGCCATCTATCCCGTGCTTCTGCTCTTCGTAACCGGCCACGGCTATTTCACCAGCGTCATCCCAGCCTCGTGGACAGAGTTCCTCACCACGCACAACCTCACGTCACTTGACTCAATGCTGTGTTGGATGACAGGATTCTACGCCATCAAGACCCTCGGCTGCCTTATCGCGATGATGATACCGCGAACCACCCATCCGGCACTCCCGAAGCTGGCATGTCAAGCCCTTTGAACCACGGCTTCGGACCCACTTTTGTTTTTCATCGTGGAAAGCAAATGGTGCAGAATCGGCAACAGCGCAGTCACGATTACGACCAAGGCAACTACGGTCATGGCCGTTTGCGCGGCTGTCAGATACATGAGATTGGGAT
>SUVZ01000439.1 GCA_015061765.1 Lentisphaerota bacterium | reverse complement strand
GAGATAGATCCTGCACAGTCCGCAGCGGAGAACATTCGTCGGTTGTGCTTCCTTCCGAACAGCATCCTGCGCACTGACTTCGAGGAAATGTTCAGAGATGTAATAACGAGAGAGATGGATTTTTCCGCCGCAGTGCTGAAGCGTCTCGTGGACGGTGCGAAATCGGCGGCGGAGATAACGGAGGAAATGGGACTCGGAAAGGGGGGGCGCGTCTCGTCGGCGCTCAATCGACTTGTGGAGGCGGGCCTTGCTGCGGCGGATTCATCTGTCAACCCGGAGACCGGCAAGCCCGCGAGGGAGGTACGGTACAGGATCTGCGACAACTATTCGCGGTTCTTCATCAAGTACATCGAGCCGATGAAGAAGGTCATCGACGAAGGTGCGTTTGACTTCGTTTCGCTTGACGCTTTGCGCGGGATCGATGCTGTTCTTGGATTTGCTTTCGAGAACATGGTTGTGAACAACTACAGGTCGCTTCTTCCGATGCTGAATCTCTCAGGATCGCTCGTTACGTCTGCGGCGCCGTATCGACGTGTAGGCTCTGACAGCCCTCGTGGACGGAAGGGATGTCAGATCGACCTTCTTGTGCAAACGCGCAACACGATATGCGTCGTTGAGATAAAGCGGCGTCGCGAAATAGGCCGGGAGGTCATCAAGGAGGTCGACGCCAAAGTCCGTGCGATAGCGCGTCCTGAAGGAGTCTCGTCGCGGGCTGCGCTTGTCTATAGCGGACACATTTCCCCGACGGTCGCCGCCGACGGGTATTTCGACGCGATAGTCCCGTTCTCGCGGCTCCTCAAAAAAATCTGATTTTTCCGCGGGAGATTTGTCTGCGCCGTGCGTATAATGCTTGTGAACGCAGCGAGCGTTCGCACGAAACAAACAACGTCACAAGGAGGCAAAAATGAAGACAAAATTAACCATAATGGTCGCGATGGCGGCGGCTTGCGCGGCTATCCAGCTGATGGCGATGCCGACAGAGGAAGAAACGAAGCAGGCGGAGCCGGTCGTCAAAAGGATGCTGGCACAAGAGCGGGCGGCGCTCGAGTCCGGCAGGAAGACGCGCTCCGAAGTCGCTGCGGCGGCGATGGGACTGGCCGACAAGGCTGAATCGGAGGCGGAGAAACTCCTTCTCATGAAGGGTGCGTGCGACTTCTATGTCCATGCAGGAGAGTCTGACAAGGCAATCGAGACACTCCAGGCCATGATGATGAAAATCCCTGATATACCTTACGCGACCATCGTCTCGATATTGGAATATTCGCTGCGCGGCGTTTCGCGCAATAGTGCAAACGATCTTTGGGCGTTTCTGGATGAAACCAAGTCTCGCCTTCGAAATACGGACACTACACATGGCAAGAAGGCGCAGTCTGAGACTAGTATCCAGAAATTTTCCAGGTTGTTCCCGGGTTGGGAAGTCTGCAAGGAAGCGCAAGGGAGGTTGGGATTCGAACTCGCATATCGCGGACAGTTCAACGTTGCTGTTTTGCATCCTGTGAGCCAGGACATTCCAGCCGTCGTGAGCCGTACGCTGAAGCTTTCCAGAAAGAACCCCTGTTTGTTCCTCAAGGTATCTTCGTGTGATTATGACGGAGAGTGCGACTGGGTTTTGTCTGTGCGTGTCAACGGCAAGGAGGTTCTGCCCAAACGTCTTATTAACAAGACTCCAAACTCCGAACTATGGGAAGACATTACTGTTCCTCTTTTCGCATGGCGAGGACAAGAGGTCAAGGTCGAGGTTGTTGTTACGGCCAATGGGTGGTATTATGAATTTGCCTCTTTCAAGCGCCTTGAAATCGCAGAGGGCAGCGGTCGCGAGAATCTGATTCCCGAAGCGAAGGAGACAGTAGATGGCTATACATGGTCGTATCGCGTACAGAACGGCGAGGCGACGATCATATCCGAGGAAGAAGGGAAGATGTCATGCGCCGTCTCGCCGAAGCCGGTTGGCAGCATCGTAATCCCCGATATTCTTGGCGGTGCAAAGGTGACAAGTATTGGACGAGATGCTCTTGCTGGTTGCCAAGAACTGGAATCTGTGACGATACCACAAGGTGTTAAACGCATAGAAAGGGGAGCGTTTTTCGAGTGCAAGAAACTCAAATCGGTAGAGATTCCATCCAGCGTGACTGAAATTGATTGGTGTGCATTCTACAGATGCAACGCTCTTGCTTCCGTGGCCATTCCCTCCGATTCCGAGTTGAAGACTTTGGAAAACGGGGCTTTTGCGGAGTGCTTTGAACTGAAATCGATTGCGATTCCCGATGGAGTGACGAGGATTGCCCGTCATGCGTTCTTGGGATGTTTCAATATCAAGTCGCTGACAATCCCGGCAACTGCATCCAACATTGGAGGGGAGGCCTTTAGGTTCTGTGCCAACCTTTCTTCTGTGACGATGCTTGGCGAGAAGCCGGATACGTCGGTGTCGCCCGTAAATAGGTCGCGTACGTCGGACAACATATTTCTCGACTGCGGCAAGCTCAAGGCGATCCACGTTCCGGCGAACGCGAAGAGCTGGGCGGGGATGAAGGATTGGTTCGGCATCCCGCTGGTCTTTGACGCGGATGATGATGGTCGCCAAACGCAGGCCGAAGGTGTCAGAGGGCGTCTATTGAGCCGGAGAGGAAGGTTGAAGAACATCCGTGCAGAAAGTGCGGCGGAACAACTTCAGGCGACAGTCGATGGCTACACATGGTCGTATCGCGTGAACAACGGAGAGGCGACAATCGTCGCGGAGAAAGACGGCAAGCGTTCATGTGCGGTTTCGCCAGCGCCGACAGGAAGTATTGCAATTCCTACGGCATTGAATGGCGTCAAGGTGACGATCATCGGACGTGAGGCATTCAAGAATTGTGCCGGGCTTACGTCGGTGAGAATCCCTGAGGGCGTGACACGCATTGAGTGGGAGGCCTTTAGGAATTGCAAGGATCTGACATCGGTGATGATTCCGGAAAGCGTGACGCATATCGATTACGCCTTTCTTGAATGCGCCGAACTCGAGTCTGTGAAGCTTCCCTCAAGCCTGAAGTCTATCGGGTACGGCACTTTTGCGAGGTGCACAAAGTTGACGTCGTTGGAAATCCCGGAAGGCGTCACGAGCATTGGTGCTGATGCGTTCAATGGTTGCAGCGGGCTTGAGAGCGTTGTGATTCCAGGCAGCGTGACGAGCATTGGAGACCGCGCGTTTATAGGCTGTCAGCGATTGACGTCGGTGACGATTCCGGCAGGGGTGGCAAGTATTGGTGAAGGTGCGTTTGGATTGTGCAGCGGATTGAAGCGGATCAGGCTTGCCGCAGGCAATCAGTCGTTCATCTTGGTTGACGGTGTGCTGTACAAGAAGGATCTGTCTGTATTGCTGGCGTGCCCTAGTACCATGACATCTGTGACTATTCCTCCGGGCGTGACGAAAATTGGAGCTTTTGCGTTTGAGGGATGCAATGCTTTGACGGCGATGACGATTCCGGAGGGCGTAACGAACATCGAGTGGCATGCGTTCTTTGGTTGTGGTGGACTTAAGTCGGTGACAATCCCCGCGGGCGTGAAGACCATTGGGGGGGAGGCCTTTAGGTATTGCAAAGAACTGATATCGGTGATTATCCCGGAAGGCGTGACTCATATTGGATACAAT
>SUVZ01000017.1 GCA_015061765.1 Lentisphaerota bacterium | reverse complement strand
CATCAACTCCATTTTCATTGCAATCTACATTCGTGCAGCACATCGAAAACGGAGCCAACGGATAATCGGGACTTCCCGCATCCGTTACCCTATATACGCAATACGTCTCAATCGTTTCACCGTGATTGGAATACGAATCAAGACATAGCGCCTGGGAACCGTTGAAATCGAGTGCCGGCACGCCGTTTATGCCGTCTTTCGAAAAAGTGGGTGCAACCGGCGACGCATTGGCTCCGGTCATTCCGAAATTCATGAACGCTCCGCCGCTGGTCCCGAAATTTGGAACGGCGGGCACAATCTGTCCGTCTTCATACGGCAACACGGATGCATCCATCCACACCTCCGCCGTGGACAGAAGCGGATCGGCGGCAATCCCGAAGAGCAAAGGCGACGACAAAAGCGTACCGTCCTCCAATTTCACCACAGCTCCGGGCGCAGTCTTGATTTTCGCCTTGCAGGAAAGATACGCGTCTTGCGCAAGAACCAAAGTGCCTGCACCTACATAAACCGCACCTTGCGCATCGATCGGCCCCCTAAGGAGCAAAGTGCCGCCGCCAATTTTCGAGAATCCCTGGCCTTCGCGGAAAGTCGACGTGCCATCCTGAAATCCCGGCGAAATGCGCGAATCAATCTCCAATGAGGCGCCGTTTTCCACGTTGAACACCGTGTAGCCTGTGGAGTTCGCGAGAGAGGCGCCAAAATTCAATATCCTGGATGGCTGCGGCGACGGCTTGACGGTAATCATATCGCCGAATATCAGACTCTCATGGCTCACGCAGACCCGGTGAGGATCGTTGGTGTAGGCGCTCTGCGCCGCCAGCATCGAAATTGTCCCTCCTTCCAACACAGTATATCTTGGAAGCGTGAAGTATCTTCCTTTTGCCTCAACGTCCGCCACACCTCTTTCACCGATCTCAAGGACAGTATCATAGCTGTTCTTGTGCTTCTGCGCGAAAAGTTCGCTCCCACTGCGGAAAATGCCGTTTTCAACCGCTATCACCCCATCTTTCATATTTTCCTCGGACGCTCTTACGGTTCCGTACAATATACCGGGACCAGTCAGCCGCAAACGGGCTCGACTGTAATTCAGACAGTTCTTGAAACTCAATGTCACCGTCTTTCCGTCAGCGATGTTTATGGCACCTGAAGAATTACGTTTCACCTGCAATCCGCGACTGGAATCGTCCCATTTGAATGTTTCGGTAAAGGCGACCTCCCCACCATCCAGAACATTGGTGACGCCGCTTCCGCTCATATATGTGACGTCTGGCATGACCAACGCACCATCTTCAACAGTCGTAGGCTTGGTGTGGGTCCATCTGGATCCCAGCGTAACCCTGCCGCGTCCTCGCTTTACAACAGCGATGTTTCCGGCGATGACACCCAAATAATTGACATCGGATGCAATATCCAATGTCAATGTAGCGGTATCATCGCCAGAGTTTGTGTACCCGTCTTGCACAAGCTCGGTGACAGTGAGATCAGAACCTTTGAGGTCTAACGCACTTGCGGCCACCGTATGCGTCAAGGTGAGAATCGACATTGCCACGCTTATCGTCTTCATTTGTTTCCTCCAGATTAAAAATCTCCCGCCAATTGCGTTCCCGCAAGCGCCACGGCCGCCTCAGTCTATTTTTTCGATCTCGGAAAGCATCTTCCTGAGATTCGCCGCCTTTTTCGCGTTCTTTGCGGCTCGCTCCATCGGAGTGTTCTCGCCGCCGAATTTAGCGTAGGCGTCAATCACCTTCGGTGCCGGTCTTTCTAGCGTTTCAATTGCCGTTTTCAGACCTTGGATGTGCTCTGCTATTTCACCGGTACGGCCAAGTTCCGACAATGCTCTGGCTCGCCAATAATTCATCTCGCCGGGGTTGATCCATCCCTTGAGCGCATTTTCCAGTTCCCTGCGGCAACCGGTATGATCACCCGCCGCCTTTTTTGCCTGAGCAAGCCAATAGCGGACCATTGGCTCCGTGCCTGCATCGCCGGGACGTCCCGCCTGAAGGTTTTCCGGGTAGGTAAGTGCCTGTTTGAAGTCCTTCGCCGCCTTGGCATGATCACCGGAAGACAGCGCCCTGCGGCCGCGGCTCACCAACGCGTCCACAAACGGTGCAAGCAATCCCTCTCCGCCTTCCCACACATGGAATTTTCGTCCGGTGAGAATCTCCAGCGCACTGTCGTAATCCCCCGTTTCGTTGAACAGGTATGTCATGCGCAGGATGCAGGCATCGTACTTCTCGGCGGTCTTGCGGTATCTCTTCATGGTGGCAAGACGTTCATCCACCGGAATATCGAGTTTTTCGGCCAACTTATCCATTTCCTCCAGAACACGGAAATTGCCGGGATCGGCCGCTATCGATTTCCTGTAGAATTCATATGCCTCCAGACTGGGAACTCCACCGGGCACACCTGTATTGGTGAAATAGGTCCCAGGATGAGAAAGCCCGAAGCCGAGACACCGAAGCGCGAGCGCATGTTTCGGAGACTTGGCTACGCACTTGCGCCATTCGGAAATTGCGGCCTCCTTCTGATCAAGGTTCCACAGAATTTCACCAAGATAATAGTGTGTGTTTGCCGACGGGACATTCTTAACCGCATTGAGCAGCACATCCAGCTCTTCGAGTCGGCTCGGGAAACAGTAATCGGTGGACATGGCCGCTGCCGCCGCATATGCGGTGCGGGCTGCATCGACCTCGCCCTTTTTCATGAGCGCATCCGCCTTCATGTAGGCGAACATCGGATTTTTGTAGGAATCGCACGCCGCAACAGTCTCTTTCAGAGGCAGAGAACCCTCGGTGAGGAACGGTTTCTCTTTGGCGGCCTTCGCCAATGCCGCATCGCAGAGGGCGATTACCTCGTCCCATGCCGCGATTCCACGGTAGTCACAAATGGTTTCCATCAACTGCAGCGCCTTGATGCCACGGTTCTTCTCGGCACGTGAAAGCGCCTCGGCGCCATCCGCACCATCACGGAATGCGGACTCTATCACGCCCCAGTATTCGAGAGGATCGCACCTGAACGCCATAGACTGATTGCTGGAGGCGAACTCGTGCCACGAAGACCTTTGTCTTTCGGTCGCCTCCGCACTCGTGGCAAGCCGACGATGGATGTACGCATGGAGCGTATGGAATTTCGCCTCGCCCATGCCTAGCGGCAGCGCGCTGAATTCGAGAACCTCGTGGGCTTCGGCATATCGTCCCTGACGGCAATAGATCCGGGCGATTTCGAAAAAAGCCTCCTTCTTGTGGGTCGCGCGCCATGTGACACGCCAGAATAGGTCTTCCGCCTCCTTTAGATCGCCCTGCTCCATGCGGCAAAGGGCAAGCAGATATTCTGGCTCCGCATCCTTCGCACGGGTATAGTTCTGGTTCACGCGGGCAACCGCCTTGCGCAGATGTTTTTCGGCCTTGGCAAATTCTCCGCCCTTCATCAGCCTTATGCCTATGGCCACATTCGCGGCGGAATATTCGGAATCGATCTCAAGGGCACGCACGTAGTACGGCACCGGATCGATAAGTCCATTATGGAACTGGTCAAGTCTCAAACCGGTGAGATATGCGAGTTCCGCCGATTGATATTCCTTGGGTTCCTTTGGATTGGCCACCGGGGGCGGAAGCGGATCGTTGGGGTTCTCAGGCACGGGCGTATACGCAAGGAACACATTGCCGTTACTATCGGAAAGCGTTGCGGTGAACCGCTGATCCCTGACTGCCGGATCCACCTTGACCGATCTGCACCAAGACCGGTCGGGCGAGATGTCGAGCCGCTCCTCGAAGACCGCCTTGCCGTCCAGGAGCAGGCGAGCGGTGCATCCCTTGAGCACCCGCGTGGAATGAAAGCCTAAGAGCATTTCATCCTTGGCCCGGCGATCAACATTGACGGCGCCGTCGATCGTCACGTTCTTGACTCCGCCGATGCCTTTCACCGGGAACCAATACTGCTTGACCCTGCGCGTTTCGTACGGGGCGATCCACGAATAGTCGGGCTGGTTGTCGCTCCAGCATCCAACCATCAGCTCAAGGTATGGACCATCAGCATCGGTAAGCACCGTATCCCAGACATGGGCTTCGGGGAAATTTCCCCACAGAAAGAATTTCTTGCCCACGGTAAGATGACGGTTGGAAGTGTGGGCGGTGCCCATGTTTTTCCTGTGGTCGTATCCGGCGATCCAGGAGTTCTCTGGATCCATCGCGAAAATGGAACGCGACTCCACGGTGAAATTCTTCCACCATCTGAGATCTATCATGCCAGAAACGTCCTCGGCGTATTTTGAACGCTGCGAAGGTATCCACGAATGGTCGACCTTCTTCGGCCCGATCGGGAAGGATGTCCAAAAATTCTTGTGGTGATCGAACCCCAGATGGCATGACGGCGGGAATATGACCTGATAGTCATCGCCGCAATGCACCGAGACATTCGCCCAATAGATCATGGACTCTATGTAGGGATTGCGGTTCATGAAGATGTTTTCCGCCTGGAGCACGGCGCGGTCCGGCATCATGGAGAGGCCGATCGTCCATTTCAGGCGACGACGGAGCTCCGTCTCACCCAGCCATATGGTCTTTGAGCCGTCGGACTGTTCCGTGAAACGCCAGTCGATGGGCATGGCAGTGGTTGCGCGATGGTGATGAGGGAAGTTCCACTCGACGCCGCCGGATATCCAGGCTCCGAGCATTCCTATCAGGGCAGGCTTCACGACATGCTGACGGTAGAATATCTCAAAGCCGGTCTTTTTGTCGGTGAAGTTCAGGAGATGTCCGCCGTGTTCGGGAAGGATACCCATCTGCAGCCAGTCATTCTCCAGCGTAAGATACTTGTACGTTTCGTCAATGCGCCTATCGTACAGGACATCCTGCATCGGGTATGGATACACCCTTCCCTGCGCACCCTGATACACACGCCCGGTATAGAATATAGGGGTCTTGTCGTATCCGCCGGGGGCATATGTGGGCAATACGCAGCTCGTCTCCTTAAACTCGACGCCAGCGGCAAAAGCTGCGGCAGCCGCCAACGACATCATTGACAATGTGTATGTTCTTTTCATGTCTTGCCTTCTTTTTCATTGCAATTTAAAGTGAACGATTCCGTCTGCCGCCGTCCGCTTCCCGATCGGCCAGGGCATTGATTCTCTTTATGAGCCGGACCTCACGCGGATCATAAGGGCGCATTGACGGTCGGATGAGATCATGCTGCCACTTGGTGACGTCGAGGCCAAGGTCGTATTCCACACCCTCGTCCTGTCGCCGCCAGATGCCTTCCCAAGGTTCGTAGGTCTGGTATTTGCCGGCCACGAACCCCCACATGTAGCAGCCGACCCCTTCAAGGAAATAAAGGGGATACGCGGTAAACACATCATTGCGCCATATGCGATGCAGCCATTCCGTATTGTAAAGCGGCCGGCCATAGCGCTTCCTGAGATCGTGTATGATCAGCGTCTGCATCAGATAGTCGCCATAGCAATGGTAGCTTATGATGTCGGACAACGCTCCGGCAACGGCAACCGCTTCATTCATCGCACTTTCTTCGATTGTGCCGCCGTCGTACCATATATCGGCCGCCAAAGGCTGAATCGGATCAATCTTCCACAGTAGCGCGAAAAGCTCCTTGAGGTTAGACGCTGTGATTTTCGCCCGGTTGTTGTTTCCCGGCTCGTTGTAGACATTCCAGAACAGTATGCGCCTATCATCACGATACTTGCCGACGATTTCCCTGCACATGGCGAAGAACTTCACTTTCAGTTCCGGATCGTCAAGCTCGCTCCAACCCATCGCATCCGGCAGTGAGCCGTGCTGGCTAACCTTGCGTCCTCCATGATAGCCCCAATCGCAAGTCTGCGGACCCAGCTTCACAGGCTTCCACAATTCCTTTGGGCGCGTACAGTCATTGCCCAGCACGACGGCAACCGTCATTCCATGCCTATCAAACTGGTCAATGGTTCGCTCAAAGCGCTCCATGAAACCGTCATGGTCGGCCATCCATACCCCAAATCCGGATTCGGCAAGAACGACGCGCATGGAGTTGAAGCCTATTTCCTCTGCGAGTGCAAGCTCCTTCTCCGCTTCGGCAAATCGCTCTTCAAAACCATACCCTTGCCATTGGTCGATGCGATTGGCGCAACTTGCGCTCATGTAATTGCATCCGCGGACCCATTCATGCGAACGGTGCCATTCCCACGCCCTTTCCTTCGACCAGGGCGCATTGCGGCTCGACTGCGCAAAAGTCGCAAGGACAACGCCTCCAGCAACAAACAACGATAGCAATCTCTTTTTCATGTCGTCAATTTTAACATATCCCCTAAAGCGGTAGATATCCAATCGAAACAATAAAACATGTTCGATCGGGCAACAATATGGTATATTACCCGCCATGGACATCATATTATTTTTCCAATCCACCTACCATATGAGTTGGCGAAAAAAGCTTTCCGGCGTACACACCTTCGCCCGTGAACACAATTGGTTCGTCCAGGTCATTGACCACTACGCAACCACATCCGAAATACGCAACGCAATTTCCCAATGGAATCCAATCGGATGCCTTGTCGACAGGGGTAATAGTTTCGGTGCTGCGCCGGACATATATTTCCGTGACATCCCCACTGTGTATCTGGATCAGAATCCTGCCTGTCCATCACTGATCCATCCAATGCTTCTGCATGACTCCGCAGCGGAAGCACGACTCTCCGGCTCCATTTTACTTGAAATGAACTGTCGATCATATGCCTATTTCGGAAAGGGGAATGCTCTTTTCTGGGACAAGGAAAGGTTCGAACAGTTCAGAAAGGACGCCTATGAGCAGGGACACAAAGTCACACTGCTTTCAAATGCGAATCTCAGAGAGGCAATAACCGCACTACCAAAGCCTTGCGGAATACTCGCGGCAAACGACATCAACGCCATAAAGGTATTCAATACAACCGTGACGAGCGGGTTTTCCATCCCGGATGAGGTGGCGATAGCCAGCATCGACAACGACGAAATATACTGTGAATCCGTGTCGCCCGGCATAACAAGTTCAGAGCCAGACTTTGAAGGCGCCGGATATCGGTTGGCCGCGATGCTGGCTGCCGAAATAGAGAAAAGCCGCAGGAAAGAGAAAACTCCTCCATCAACAGAATATTATGGTCCTCTGCGGCTCGTACGCAGAGGGTCGACAATGTCCTCCAAAACAATTGGCCCCCAAGCTCGGAAGGCCGTTGAATACATCCGCAGGCATGCAACGGAACGAACGATACTGATATCGGACATTGCCGCCATAATGAAATGCTCTCGCAGGCTCGCGACCCTCAGATTCCGCGAAGCAACCGGCTCGTCGATACTCGAAGCCATACAGAACCGGCGACTGGAGGAGATATGCCGATTGCTGCAAGACACCTCCCTGCCGATATCAATCATCATCCAGCGGTGCGGATACAACTCGGATTCCTTCGTCAAGCGCATGTTCATCAAGAAAACAGGCATGACCATGCGCAGATGGAGACAGGAAAATAGACCGAAATTCAGTCCTTCTATCTGAGGTCAAGTCGCTTCAGATAGTCGATGCTGGATTTCATGTCCTCAAGGGAGTCTGGGAACGTAACAGGCTTTACGACGAACCATTCCGTTCCGTCGGCGGAATGTTCGGCAGCAAGGCGAGACCAGTCGATCTTGTCCCGAGATGCCCCGACACCCGCCTCGCCTCTTTTCAATCCTTTGGAATCGGCAATCGCTGGCATTACATGAACTGTTGGATTGCGATTTGGATAACGCTTGAGCACCTCATGCGGATCGGCGCCTGCGAGTGCGCACCATCCCGCATCAAACTCCTGTTTCACCAGTGGAGAAAACCGCTCCCACATCCAATCCCATGCATATTTGCCATCGAATCTGATCCTGAACTCCTGGTCATGGTTGTGATAGCCAATTGCAATCCGCTCTTTCGCCGCCTCCTCCGCGGCGTGATTGACGACATTCACAAGAAGCTGCCAGTCACGATGGTTCTCGGCGCTGCCTTTAAACCAAGCCACGTTTATGCGGTCGGCGCCACACTCTTTGGCGAAACGCAGCGTATCTCGCAATTTCGGCTCGACCAAATCATCGGGATACAGCTGCAACGCCACCAGTTCAAGCCCGATTTCATCCAAAAGCGATTTCAGTTCCCTTGCGCCAAGCCCATAGAAGCGTCCTGTCTCCACACCTTCATAGCCGAGTTCACGCACAGCCTTGAGCGTAGAGCGGAAATCCCTGGCGCACATGTCTCTAACTGCATAGACCTGAAACGCGAACCTGGGCACAGCCGATGCGCAAAAGCCAACAATGAGCATGACCCCCGTCAGCAGCATACTGATGTTAATATGCCTGTCTATCATAATGAATTTCTCCTTTTTCAAACTTCCTTTAGGTCAATCGATGTCCTTGATGACTGTCTACGGACACAGTATGGTTCACGTCGCATCTGCAATGCGCAGACAGATATGCGAAACGGTCCCCCCGCTCGCCATAACTCTTGAACTGATCAAAACTTGCCGCGCCCGGTGACAGAAGGACGCAATCCCCTTCTCTTGAATCGTTCTTTGCTTCGGCCACGGCCACATCCATAGTACCGCACACCTCGCAAAGAACAATATCCTTCCATGCCTCGGCAAATGCCGTTGCGCATTGTCCGATAAGGTAAACCTTCGCGACTCCTTTGGCCAGACACTCCCGTGCCATGGCCGGATCATCCCCCTTCGCCAATCCGCCCGCAATCAACCTCACCCTGGGGACAGACCCTAAGCGAGAATATGCCATTGTGACACCCGCAATCAAGGCAGATATGCTCGTTGCCTTGGAGTCGTCTACCCATGCCACTCCATCATGCACGCCGACTGTCTGCATCCTATGCGGTAATGCCTCAAACCTCATAAACGCAGCCCTTATGGCATCGTCTGCAAGTCCAACCGCTTTCATCAATGCAACGGCAGACAGTCCATTGTCCCGCAATATAGGGTTGTCAAAATAACAGTCTGCAAACAAATCGCAGTTCTTATCCGTTTTTTCCCTCTTCGAAACACCTGACACCATTCCATATCCATCATTCTCGGGGTCTGTCCCCACGATTTTCACAGAGGCAAAGTCGAGAAGCTTTCGTTTTAGTGCATGGTATTTCGCGACAGTACCATGTCGATCAAGATGGTCTTCCTGAAGATTAAGAATCGCCGCCGCTTCAAACGTATCTGGCGGCAATTCAGTCGTCTCCAACTGAAAACTGCTGATTTCCACGATTGCGATAGGCAATTTAGAGCCATATACAACCGCCCTAGGGTCTGTCCCTTCATTTCCTATGGTTTGTCCCTTCGTTTTCTCAGGGTCTGTCCCCATAAAGTCCACAAAGTCAAGCACGACCTCACAAAGCGGTTTGCCGTAGTTTCCGCATGGAATGCCTCCAAGTGCATCCGCAACGAGCTTCACAACGGAACTCTTGCCTTTGCTGCCTGTTACGGCCAGCATTCTGCCGCCGAGGGCACGATAACGTTCTGCCCCGAGTTGAAGTTCCGACATGATACGAACACCATGCGAACGGGCAGCATTCTGCCATGGATGGTCCATAGGCACACCTGGACTTGTCACGCACAGATCCCATGCGCCCTCAGGCCATGCATCCGTGCCATCAAGCACGGTCACACGCCACCCCTCACGGCGCAGAAGCTCCGCCGCCGCCTTTCCGCTACCGCCGTTTCCAAGAATTACCGCGTTCATGGTTCAAGCATACGTCCCAATGCCATTCCGTGCGATGCCTTCAACAGGACGGAATCCCCAGACCTCACATATGAGAAAAGGTCTGCCTTTGCCTCGTCAAACGAAACGCCGCCGAAGTTCTCACCGACGAACACTACCTTGTCCAATCCCAATGACAAAGCCTTGTCCTTCACTTTTTCATGAAGAGTTGCACTCACGTCGCCAAGTTCAAACATGTCGCCCAGGACAGCAACCCTTCTTCCCCGGCAAGGCTCAGCGGCAAAAGCCTCCAACGCTACAATCATTGACGTCGGATTCGCGTTATAGCAGTCTGATATGAACGTAATACCGTCGCGCTCACTTGTGCGCCATCGGTCTCCGGGAAGAGCAAATCCCTCAAGCGCACCAAATGCCCCTGCCTCGGAAACACCGAGTTCCCTTGCGCAGTTCCAAGCCAACGACATGTTCCATCGGTTGTATTCGCCAACCAACGGACACTCAAACGGAGCTGTTCCGTCAGATACTACGGTACGGCATCGGCACATGCCCTTGAGCATTTCGAAACGGTCGTTATTCGCACCAAGAACGGCAATGCCCTGTTCGGGAAGAGAACGGAAAAGTGTCCCTTTTTCCTCTGCAATCCCATCCTGTGTCTTGAAAAATTCAATGTGCGCCGTGCCGACGGACGATATTATTCCGATATCTGGACATCCAATCCCGACAAGGTGGGCAATCTCCCCAGGATGGTTAGTTCCCATCTCAAGGACGAGAAACTCGGCATCGGGAGGACATTCCAATATCGTAATCGGAAGACCAAGGTCATTGTTGTAGTTTCCGGCCGTCGCGTGAGTCCTGCCCTTGGCGCGCAGAAACGCAGCCGTGAACTCCTTGACCGTCGTCTTGCCGGCGCTTCCCGTTATGCCTACAACCTTCGCCTTCAAAGTCTTGCGGTACGCCCGCGCCGTTTCGGTAAGCGAAACCTTGACATCATCCACTGGAATCAGAGCATCTGATTCAGGCCCGATGAACTCGTGCGCCCGGTCCTTCCTGACGAGAATCCCCTTCGCCCCCTTCTCAAAAGCCGGCCTGACAAAGGCATGTCCATCAACGGTCGCCCCTGGAAGTGCCGCAAACAGGCATCCTGGCGTAACTTTGCGGGAGTCGAAAACCACTCCCGAATATTCATAAGGTTTGAAATCCATGCGCCCGATTATAACACAATGAACAGCTTTTGGCGCAATCATCCACAAACACAATCGCGCCGTGGGGCAATGTCTATGATATAATTTGAGGCATGAAAGCAGTTGAATACATTGACCGTGCCTCCGGCGAAAAAATCACCGAATCCGTAATGGGTGATGGAGCTCTGCGCTTCGCATACGAAACGCTTCTCGGGAGAACGCTATGGCCAGTCCTTTTCGGATCCAAGGCCATATCCGCAATCATGGGCTGGTATTACGACTCTCCGAAGTCGCGCAAGGCCATAGCGTCGTTGGCTGCGATTCCCGGATGCAAGGCGGACGAGGCTGAACACCCCATCTCGAGTTACCCTTCGTTCAACGCATTCTTCACACGGAAGCTGAAACCGGGAGCACGCCCTGTCGGCGGCGGGATGGTCAGCCCTGCGGACGGACGGCTCATGCTGTATCTGAACGCCGATGCAGACACCCCCTTCCCGCTAAAGGGCGCGACACGCCGCCTCAGAGAAGTATTCGGTCCAGATGTACCAGACGGGGCATACGACATCGCGGTGATACGTCTAGCCCCTGTCGACTATCACCGGTTTCACTTCCCGTATGCATGCCGCACGCCGGAAAAGATTCGCGTGATACCTGGCGAATACCACTCTGTAAATCCCATTGCACTGGTTCGACGCCCCGACATATACGCCGACAACGAACGACAGATACTTGCCTGCGATGCGGACTTTGGACGCTACTGGCTCGTTGACGTTGGCGCGTTCGGAGTCGGAACGATCATCCAGACATACGACGGCAGTGAACACGCAAAAGGCGACGAGAAAGGCTATTTCAAATTTGGCGGATCCACGGTGATTCTGATAGCAAAGGCCGGATCGCTCAAATTCGATGATGACCTGATCCGAAACTCAGCCAATGGACTCGAAACACGCGTATGCTGCGGAGAGCAGATTGCCGTCACGTGTTCGTGACGGCAATCGCGGAGAGCATCAATCTGGAAACGGATGCCTTCCCCCATCTTCGCGATTTCATTGGCGTATAGAGGCTGCACAACAGAGAACTTTATCGGCTTCATCTCCTGCAAGAAGATGGTGAGCGCGCATGCAAACACCGGAAACGCCGATTTTTCGGCGTAACCGTTTTTATGTTGACAATCTTTGAATTAAGATAGGCAAACCCTTGACGCCACAGCGCGACGGAGATTTAATGGATCGTCACCGAAAAGACTTCGTTGCGGAACTCCGCCGGAGCCGATGGCGCAAGTTCAACGATCGCGTCTGCGACAGGGTCGTATACCACGCGGCGCTGTCCGGCCGGCGGCAATTCGCCTGCCGCATGGGTGCTGAATGCAAAGTATGCGCAATTCACGGAACTGCCCGGGACAGGCGGCGGCAACGAAAGATCCATCGCCGCCAAAGCCTCCTTCACGTGGAGTCTGCGTGGATTTCCTTTTGCGTCAACACGGCCCCAATCATAGAGGCGGAACGTCGTGTCGCTCGACTGCTGCACCTCGAACACCGAAGTCCCTTCGCCAATGGCATGGACGAGTCCGCCCGGTATGAAATAGCATTCGCCGACCTTGGCGTCGAAACGGACAAGCAGTTCCTCGAAGGATCCGTCGTCCACGGCACGGACGACATCATCAGCCGTCACGCCAGGCTTGAATCCGGCAAAGATGGGTCCGTCCTTCAGCACGCGCCACATCTCCGTCTTCGCCCTGCCGCCGACAGTCTTGGCCGTATCGTCATTCGGATGCACCTGCACGCTCAGCCGCATATCCGCGCAGATGCGCTTTATGAGAACCTTGCCGTCATCGTAGAGCCAATCCTCAAAGCCCCAAAGCTTGTCATGTCTCTGCCGTTCCATATTCTCTCCCACGCTGCCTGTCAGCCGCGCACGGGCTGAAGTATCCAGCGTTTGTTGTACCAGAACCAATGTTCCGGCGTTTTCCGTATCGCATCATCAAGAAGAGCCATCGTCTCACGGGTAAGACGAATCGACTCCTCCTTGCGAGGCTTCTCCGGGTCCGGACGAAGCGTCGCAAGATGGTCGAACACATGCCTTCCGTTCTCGCGCCGCATGATCGCCACTACAACCGGTGCGCCGACCGCTGTAGCAAATGACGCACCTCCATGCGAGACGTTCGCCGTTCCGTTCAAAAACGGCACCTCTACATCTTTCGCGGGAACACGCAGGTCGGGAAGGATGGCGAAGCACTGCCCTTTCGACAGACGCGCCTTGATCTCCGCCATTACGCGTGCGCTTCCGCGCTCGACCACATCCAGACCATCGCCGTACTGGCGGTTCATCCATGCATCGATGTAGGGATTGCGCTGTTTTGCGGCGATGGCGAAAAGCGGCACTCCGCAACGCGCCATAGCCCAGGCCGCCATGTACCAGTTTCCGCTGTGCGGAACCATTATCACAACACCCTTCCCCTCGTCCGCAATCGCCTTCAGACGCTCCGCATAGACATGCACATCCTTTACGTGCGCCTCAATCCACTTCCTGTCCAGACGAGAGGCGCGAATCATCTCGACCGCGCTCATGAGGACATTCGAGAGAGACATAACGGCGATGCGATGGACTTCACGATCCGTCATCCCGGGGAAACACCCCCTGATCCGGTCGAACGTGCGCCTGCGCTGAAAGCGGACGACATCCACCAGAAACCAAGCAAATCCCCTCGCCAGTGCACAGGCAAGGGGATACGGTATTGCGTTGACCACTGCGCACGCCGTCCTGAGCAGCGCATATTCGGTCAACGCCGCGCCTTTGGATTTCTTCGCCAGACTAGGGCTCCTTCAAATCATCCAAAGGGCCGGGCTCTCAGTCGAGCACCACGGGCTTGTACTTCGGAACGAGCGTCTTCATGCACATCCAGCCGATGAGGTACGCAACGGCGCAGTAGCAGAACACAACCATGTAGCCGGCGGGCTTGCCCGTATAGCCGAGGAACGCAAACGCCTCTCCCTGCTCCGCGGCGTAGGTGAAGAGCTTGCCCGCGCTCTTGTTGACCATGAAGCTTCCGCAGCCGGCGGCAAACTGGGCAATGCCGGTGAGCGTTGCTATCGTGGACTTCGGGAACATGTCGCCGACGACAGAGTACACATTGGCGCTCCAGGCCTGATGACCCGCACAGGCAAGACCGATCAGAATCGCCGGCCACCATGCGCTGAACGCACCGAGCGGCTGAGCCGCAAGAGCGAGAAGCGGGAAGCATGCGAAGATGAACATCGAGACCATGCGGCCTTCGTAGGGGTTCATGCCGCGCTTGTCCACGAAGAACGTGGGGAGCTTGCAGAGATAGATCGAGACGAACGTGACGATCGCATAGAGCGTGATGATGAGCGCCATGCCCATGCCGGAGTCGCTGCGGTACCCGAACTGGTCGGAGAGGTATCCGGGCGTCCAGAAGAGGAAGAACCACCACACGCCATCGGTGAGAAAGCGGCCAAGAATGAGCGACCAGGTATGGCGAAGGCCGAAGGCTTTGAGGTAGGAGATCTTAGGACCTTCGGCATTGGCGGATGAAGTCTTCGCCTCAGCCTCGGAATCGGAGTCTGAATTGATGTACGCGAGCTCGGCGGCATTCACGCGGCTGTTCTCGGAGGGCTTCCTGTAGAGCCACATCCAGAATCCCATCCAGAGGAAGCCGAGGGCACCGATGATGATGAAGGCCATCTCCCATCCCCAGAACTTCGCGATGAGCGGAATCGTGGCGGGGGCGGCGAGCGCGCCGACGGACGAACCAGAGTTGAAGATCGACGTGGAGAACGCACGGTCCTTCTTGGGGAAGTACTCCGCCGTCACCTTGATCGCCGCCGGGAAGTTTCCTGCTTCACCGAGCGCGAGAACCGCACGGCAGGCGAGGAAGAGCCACACGGACACGGTGGTCATGGAGATTGCGGCAAGCGAGGCGATCTTGACGGCGCCCACGCCGCAGACTGCATGAAGGCACGCACCCAAGGACCAGATGAAGATTGCCCAGAGATACCCCTTCTTCGTGCCGAGCCAGTCGATGAACTTTCCGGCGAAGAGATTGCAGAGCGCGTAGATCAGCGAGAACGCGGCGGTGATCGTGCCGTAGTCGTTGTCGGTCCACTTGAACTCCGGGGCAATGAAGTCCTTCCACGTAAGGGAGAGGACCTGGCGGTCGAGATAGTTGACGGTCGTTGCGGCGAACAGCATCGCACACACGACCCACCTGAATGAAGAAGTTTTATTGTTGTTCATGGTCGCCTATTCTACCATATTGTTCATCGAAAATGAAAAATATTTTCGAACCTTAACATTTACTTTGTCGTTAGGTCTGGATGCATTGAATCTGCCTCATCGCAAGAGGGGGCGACGGCTCATGCGCAACAAAAGCCATGTCGCCACTCCGGGCGTCCCGTGCAAAATGGAACGGGACACCCGACATACAGCTCAGTCGCATTTCGTGGACGGAGATTCCGGCATGAGGCGGGTTTCAGCGAAATATCCCGGCGAATGCGGAAACGAAGGAATCCACATTGGAATCTGTGTGTGAAGCAGAGACGAAATTGCACTCGAACTGGGACGGTGCGATGTATATTCCGCGATCGTACAGACCATGGAATATCTTCGCGTAAAGCGCGGTGTCGCAACGCATTGCGCCGGCAAGATCCCGAACCGGATCCGCCGAACAGAAAATCGTGAAAACGCCTCCGAAACTCGCGGCACGCACAGGCAGTCCCTTCGCCTCGGCGATGGCATTGACGCCATCGGCTATCCTGGCACACCTATCGGACATGCCGGCATATGGATTGTCGCGCTCAAGAATCTCAAGCGTCTTCAGTCCCGCCGCAACGGCAAGCGGATTGCCTGCGAGCGTCCCTGCCTGATAGACAGACCCTTCCGGGGCGAAGCAATCCATGTACATTGCCTTGCCGCCAACCGCCGCCAACGGCAAACCGCCGCCAATGACCTTGCCGAGCGTTACAAGATCCGGCTCTATTCCGGCGTGCAGCGACGAATATGTGGAAAGACCGAAACGAAAGCCGTTTATGACCTCGTCGCAGATGAGAAGCGAACCTGACGCACGGGTCAGCTCGCGAAGTTCGGCCAGAAAGCCCTCTTTTGGCGTAACGAGCCCCATGTTCCCGGCAGCAGGCTCGACGATCACTGCCGCGACCTCCCTGCCTCGCATCGCGAAAAACTCACGTGCTGCGTCAAAATCATTGTACGGCAGGGATACCGTGTGACGGGCAAAATCGGCCGGCACGCCCGCTGACGACGCAGAACTGTCATTCCCCGCCGTGAGCACCCCGCTGCCAGACTTGACGAGCATGGAGTCAGAATGCCCATGGTAGCATCCGTCGAACTTGACGAGAAGGTCGCGTCCCGTGACTCCACGCGCAAGACGCAGGGCGCTCATGACGGCCTCCGTGCCGGAATTGACGGCGCGCACCTTGTCCATCCCCGGAACAAGCGCGCAGAGACGCTCGGCGAAAAGCACCTCATTCTCCGTGACGATGCCGAAAGTCGTGCCCTTCGCCGCCTGAGACGCTATGGACTCCGTCACCTCATCGTCGGCGTGTCCAAGAATCATCGCACCCCAGCTGCAGCAATAGTCCGTAAGCTCGCGTCCGTCGGAGGAAAAGACCTTTGCGCCCTTGCCGCCCTTCACCACAAGCGGAACGCCGCCAACTCCGTTGAATGCCCTCACAGGGGAATTGACGCCGCCGGGCGTAACAGCCTTGGCCCTCTCATACCAAGCTGAATTGCTTTCGTTCATATCCATATCCTTTCCGATCCTACAGGCGCAGGCACTCAAGCTCCGATGCAATGATGGATTCGGCTCGAGACATCGCCGCATCGATCGCCCCCGTCTGGGAACGGCGCCAGTTCTTGAGTTCGTCGAGGGAAACCGCACCCGATGCGGGCGCACAGTTCGGCGGCATCCCGAGATCAACCACCACACACTCCCTCCGGGGACGCGTCACAACCGGATCCTGCGTCGACAGCGCGCACACGAGCGCGTCGCAACGCGGAATCCTTTCACCATGGTGCACAATCTTCACGTTGCAGCCCTTGAGCATTCCAGCGACCGCAGAACCGATCCTGCCGGAACCGAGCACCACAACGCGGGCAGTGGCGAGATCGATCCTTGACGACAGATAATCCACGGCTGTAGCCTCTATCTCCTTGACCTCCAACATCCCCGACACGGCCCTGCGCACTTTCTTGGCGGTGCGCAGAGCACTGTCAAAGAATCCCTTCAGCCTGCCGTCGAGCATCCCGCACTCAAGCGACTCCCCAAGGGCGTCCTTCACCTGACTGACGACATGGAACTCACCAGCCCATGCAGACTTGAGCCCTGCGGTCACCATCACAACATGCCTGAAAGCATCCGCACCCTCAAGGATGAAATATTCGCTCTCGCCGAGGCGGTGGAAATGCATAAGCCTCTTCACCAGTTCCATATCCACGCTTCCATACAGCGCGACCTCCACGCGGCTGCACGTATTGAGGACGACAAGGCCTTCAACCCCCTTGATGCCGTAAAGGAAACGGACCATCTCCTTCCTGGCATCCGGTGAAAGGTGAAACGCCGCCAACCTGTCGGAGGATGTGTACCCGTCGCTTGTGCCGATCACGACGACCTTGCCGGACTCGCGTCCGTCCAGGAAGGATTCAAGGGAGCGCCTCAGCTCCTTTGCGCTCGCGCAAGACGCGCCGCTGGTGGAGACGGCGACCGTGACACCCGCGCCACGCGCCACCGCCGGCGTCGTGAAATCGGCGTCCGCCCAGTTCTGGTCCGCGCAGCAGCAGGGAACATTGTGCCGCCGGGCGTCTTCAAGGACCGCCCGGTTAACATGCTTGTCGTCGGTGCATGCGAACACGACAAGCGCCCCTTTGCAGTCCCCCGCCCTGAACCTGCGCTTCAGGTATCCGGCAGGGTCTGTCCCCTCCTTCATTGGAGCCGCATCAGGCGCTATTACCCTCACGGATACGCCGCACGACAGGAGAAACTTATGTTTCCGCTGACCAACCCTGCCATACCCGACGATGAGCGCCGGACGCCCGTCGCATATCAGGTTTACAGGTATCGTATCTCTAACAGGCCTCATGGGCGGGGATGAGGCTCTGTCAGCGCACGCCGTTCCAGGCGGCGAAACGGCACTCGGCCAGCTTGCGGTACTTTGCCCCGATGCCGCCGTTCACGAAAGGATCGATGGAGATTCCGCCTCGCGGCGCGAACTTTCCGATGACCTCCATGTATTTCGGCTTGAGCAGCGCAACAAGATCGTTGTAGATGATGTTCACCACATCCTCATGGAAATCTCCATGGTTGCGGAAACCGAAAAGGTACAGCTTGAGGGACTTGGACTCCACAAGCGTCTTCGCGGGAATGTAGCGTATCGTGAGCGTGGCAAAGTCCGGCTGCCCCGTCTTGGGACAGAGAGTGGTGAACTCAGGACACGTGAACGTGACCCAATAATCGCGATCGGGATGCACATTGGGAAACGCCTCGAGAACTCTAGGGGAATAGCCTGACGGCACCGACGAACCCGCACCGAGAGACTTAAGGGATTCAAGACCGGAACGCATCATTCATGATCCTTTCACTCAACGTTCGCCATGATGGCGGAGAGGGGGGGATTCGAACCCCCGGTGGAGTTGCCCCCACACAACCTTTCCAAGGTTGCACCATCGACCACTCGGACACCTCTCCTAATCAAAAAACGCGACACATTCTATCAAAACAGCGCCTCGAACGCAAGCAGTTTTCGCAAAAAATGGGGTCTTGGCCAATTTGGCGACAAAATCCATGATACTAGAGCACTTTTCAGATGTAGTACACCTCATGCTGAATATCTAGGTTCGTTGCAGACGGAATCTGAGTGACGGTGCGGTCTTGGACGGAACCTTGACCGAGTCGGACACCCGGTATCCAGGTATCCAAAGCACCTCCCCAGTTTCGACATCGACGACTATCGGCAGGGAGCGACGTACGGATGGCGGAGTCTTGGCAGTCACGAAGATATCCTGGAGCTTTCTGCGATGCGGGAAACCGCAAGGCTTCATCCAGTCACCGTCACGCCATTTTCGCACCTCAATCGTACGGCCCTTCAGCACCGTCGCGTCAAACCATCCGCTCGCCGGAAGCAGTCCGATCTCAATCGGTGGGATCTCATATCCAACAGTCTCCTCCACTTCTAGAGTGAAATTCTCCGGCAACGCATCCGCCCTTGGTTCCGCCAGATCCGGAGACGGCACACCGTAAACCTCTGCCGCCTGAAATCTTCCCGCGCCCTCGGCAATTTCCCTGAGATAGCCTGCGCTCCGGCAGATATGCTCCACAATCTTCGGATCAAGCTCCCGTTCTAGGAACGGCAAGATTACATGCCGCACCTTATTGCGGAGTATCGCGGTGTCACTGTTTGTGGAGTCTTCACGCCAGGCGATTCCACGCGACTTCAGAAACGAGCGAAGTTCGCCGCCGCGCACGTTCAGCAGAGGTCGCACGAACACTATCCCATCCACGAAACTCACAGGCTTCAGTCCGGCAAGACCATCCGCGCCGGACGCGCGCTTGAGCCGCATGAGAAAAGTCTCCGCGACATCATCCATGTGATGTCCGGTGGCGATGCAGTCGAGACGGAGGCTCTTCATGCACGCCCCGAAGAACGCAAGCCTTTCGCGCCGCGCCGCCATCTCGATGGACTCGCCCTTCCTGCGAACAACCTTCACACGAGACATACGGAACTGAAGTCCGAAGCGCTCGGCAAGACGGCGCACAAACTCCGCGTCCTCCGCTGAATCGCTGCGGATCCCATGGTCGAAATGCAGGACCACCGCCTCGAAGCCATGCTTCATACGAAGCTCCGCCATCAGCACCAAAAGCGCCACCGAATCCGCACCTCCTGACACCGCCAGGCCCATTCTATATCTCACTGCCGCCATTTCAATCTCCGTATTCGCCGCACGGCTTGGCCAACGGCGGTCAAAACACAAACGCCGCCCATTGTACCACAAAAACAAAGTTATGATATAATGGCCTATATGAAATGTTTTTCCGTAGACTACAGGTCTCTCCTGACGAAGCTCAAAACCGGAAGGCCGTTCGGTATCCTCTCTCAGCAGACATCTCCGCTGGGTGAGATGCTTCACGAGAGCCTTCCCCACGCGTTCAAGGCGGTGTTTTCAGCTGAACACGGATATTTCGGTCTTGCCGCGCCCGGAGAAAGGACGAGTGACGCGCGGCATCCAAGATGGAAGATACCGGTATTCTCGCTCTATGGAGACGCCCGCAAACCGACCCCGAGAATGCTCAGGGGTCTTGAACGGATAGTCATCGACCTTCAGGACATAGGCATACGCTGCTACACGTATCTTGCGACGCTCAAGCTGGTGATGGAGGCCGCCGCCGAAAACGGAGTCGAGGTGATCGTGCTGGACAGGCCCATCCCACTTGGCGGCATTGTGGACGGTCCTATGCCCGACGGCGAGCACATGAGCTTCGTATGCCCCGCCAACCTTCCGCTCTGCCACGGGATGACTATCGGCGAAGAGGCTCACTACATGGCCATCGACATTCCGAAAGTAAAGCTCTCCGTCATCAGAATGAAGGGCTGGAGCCACAAATTGCAAGAACCGTGGCCGGGCTTCCTTCCGCCGTCTCCCGGCATCAAGAGCTGGGATGCCGCCGTGCTCTATCCGGTGACGGTGTTCACGGAGGCGTTTCCGGCACTCGACACCGACCGCGGAGGCAATCTTGCGTTCCGTGTGCTTGGCGCGGAATGGATGGATCCCCGGAAACTCATCCGCGACACCGAAGACAAGCTCAAGAAATGCGGCCTTTCCATGCGCGAATACAGATGGGGCAAGATCGCGGGCGTACTGCTTTCCGTGGAAACCCCCGGGCGCTACCGCCCTGTAACCGCAGGCATGGCGCTTCTCGCCTCGATACGCAGGCATTGGCCAAGGCAGATTGCGAAGGGCGCGCGCGAGGAATGGCTTGCAAAACTGATGGGCGGCACGTCGTATGACCCATCGGAATGGAAGAGTCCGCTCGCCGCCTACGCAAAGAGACGGATCAATCTCTACTGAGCCACGCTTGCCGCATTTCAACTGTTCGACCATGGATAAGAAAAAGACAAAAGCCTGGTTTTTCGTTTTCAGGCCCTGGAGCTACACGGCGACGCTGATACCTTTTATCGTGGCATTGGCGATGGCGCCCCCCACCCACGGCATCGCAAGGTGGTGGATAGGGCTCATCTCCGGCATATTCTTCCAGTCAACGGTAACCTGCTAAACTCGTGGGG
>SUVZ01000438.1 GCA_015061765.1 Lentisphaerota bacterium | reverse complement strand
AGAGATGGATGACCGGCGGGCGCAGGGCATCGCCTTCGGCGAAAAAGGAGTGGTTTTCAACATCACCGCCGATTTTGAATCTGCTATACGTGATGGGCTTGGCACACGTCTTGATGATATGAGAGCCCGTCTTATCCGTTGTCGTGAAGAATCAGACGCGGAAGGTTTGGAATTCCTCGAGAATGCCATTCTTTCGACCGAGGCGGTTCTCGGTCTTGTGGAACGCTACCGTGCCGAAGCGGAGAAGCGAGGGCTTTCGGATATTGCCGCGACGCTTGCAAAGGTGCCGTTCAGCGGCGCAACCACTTTTCATGAGGCGCTTCAGTCGCTCAGGGTACTTCACTTCGCCATGTGGTGCGAAGGCGAATATCATTGCGGGCTTGGGCGCATCGACCAGTATCTTTTCCCGTATTACGAGGCGGATATCAGCTCGGGACGCCTAACCGAAGAGTCCGCGTTGGAGGAATTGGAGGAGTTCTTCATCGCCTGTAACCGTGACAGCGATCTTTATATCGGAGTCCAACAGGGCGATAACGGCCAGTCGGTCATGCTCGGCGGCGTCACGCCGGACGGGAAGGACGCGTTTAACGATCTTTCCCGCCTTTGCATCAAAGCCTGCGGCGAACTGAAGCTTGTTGATCCTAAAATCAACCTTAGAGTCAGCAAAACGACATCGCTTGACGTTTACAAGATGGGGACGGAACTTACCGCTAAGGGGCTTGGCTTCCCGCAGTATGCCAATGACGATGTGGTAATCCCCGCGCTTGAACGTTGGGGATATGCGAAAGAGGATGCCAGGAACTATACGGTGGCCGCATGCTGGGAATTCATCGTTCCCGGGTGCGCTATGGATATCGACAATATTGATGCGGTGAGTTTCGTCGGGGCGCTTGATGCGGCGCTGAGAATTTTAACCGAGAGGCGCGGTGGCGCAGAGGATGGGCTTGGGTACGAGGATGTGGAGAAGGAGTTTTTCGCCGAGATACAGCGCCGGGCCGATGCAATTGTCGAAAAATACCGTCATGTCGAAATCCTGCCGGGACCGTTCGTTTCGGTGATTTCTGCAGACTGCATTAAAAATGCGCGCGATATTTCGAAAGGCGGAAAGTACAACAATTTCGGCGTCCATGGAACCGGTATTGCCGTCGCAGTCGATTCTCTTTCGTCGGTACGCGAGCTTGTGTTTGAAAAGCGTCTGGTCACGCTTTCGGAGCTTGTCAAACTGCTTGATACGGATTTCTCCGGACGGGCGGACATACTTGCCGCCGCGAAAGAGGCGCCGAAAATGGGTAACGCCGATCCGAAGGCGGATGAAATCGCAACGCGCCTGCTCTGTTTTTGGGGACATGCTTTTGACGGGAAGAAGAACGGACGCGGCGGGATATTCCGCCCTGGCACCGGAAGCGCCATGTACTACATTTGGCATGCGAGAGAGGTTAAGGCATCGGCGGACGGTCGTCTGAGCGGGCAGCCGCTTTCAGCGAACTATGCGCCATCGCTTGATGTGCCGGTGAAAGGCCCGGTTTCCGTGGTGCGCTCGTTTACCGAACCGGATCTCGTGACGGTCTGCAACGGAGGTCCGCTCACGATTGAGATTCATGATTCCGCGTTCGCTATGTCCGACGGAGCGGAGAAGGTGGCGCATCTCGTCAGGTTCTTCATCAAGCGCGGCGGACACCAGCTTCAGATCAACACAATCAACCGCGAGACGCTTATAGACGCGCAAGCGCATCCCGAACGTTACCGTCATCTTATTGTGCGCGTGTGGGGATGGAGCGGCTATTTCATAGAACTGGAGAAACCTTATCAGGATCAGATCATAAACAGGGTGGAGTTAGTGATTAGTCGTTAGTGGTTGGTGATTAGTGAAAAAAGGTAGAATATTTGAGATCAGGGAATTTACGCTCCACGACGGACCGGGAGTGAGGACTACCGTATTCTTCAAAGGGTGTCCGCTTCGGTGCGCGTGGTGCCACAATCCTGAAGGGCAGTCGTTTGAAAAGGAAGTGATGACCCGTAAGGACGGGACAACGATTCTGTGCGGTCAGGATTGGGGACCGGAGGAGCTTGCGCAAGAGCTTCTGAAAAACGCCGACATTATGGAACAGTCGGGTGGAGGCGTGACATTTTCCGGCGGTGAACCGCTTTTGCAGTCTGATTTTCTCTTACGGCTCATTCCTCTGCTCAAATCGCGCGGTGTACATCTTGCAGTGGAAACGAGCGGATATGCAGACGGAGAAACGTATCGTTCTGTCATACGGCAGATGGATTTTGTGTATCAGGATGTGAAGCTTTTAGATGAAGCAGAATTCCGTAACCTGACTGGCGGTGATTTGAAAATCGTCCTTGATAACATCTCATGGTTGCGTATGTGCGGCGTTCCGTTAATCTTTCGTGTTCCGCTCATTCCTGGAGTCAACGATTCAGATGCCTGCAGGGAACGCTTTCGCGCATTTGCCGCTGATGATGTGATAGAATATCTCCCGTATAACAATGCCGCTGAATCCAAATATCGTATGATAGGCAGAAAATACGCCTTGAGAGGTATCGTCGCATGACAGAAAAAGAGACGCCGAAATGGTCGGAGATTTTCGGAAAGCTCCAGAAAGACCTCAGAGACGGGGTTTATTCGCAGGGCAGGCCTTTGCCTTCTGAAGGAGCGTTGATGCGCAAATACAAGGTTTCGCGCATCACTGCCGTCAGGGCGATGAACGAACTCGTGAAGAAGGGGCTTGTTTACCGTAAGCGAGGCGCGGGCACTTTCCCGACGCGGATGGCGAGAATCGAATCCGGACGGCTCGGGCTTATCATGCCGAGCTTTTCCCACGGCGAGATATTTCCTCCGATCTGCCAGGCTCTGATGCGTTTTGCGCAGAAGGACGGTTTTTCGTTCATGTTCGGCGATACGCCGTCGGCGAATCCGGTACTTCGGGCGAAAGAAGCTTGTGATGTGGCGCGTTCGCTGGTGAAGCAGGGTGTCTCGGGAGTCATTTTCCAGCCTTTGGCGTTCCTTAAGACCCCGGAACGCGTGACGAAAGAGATAGTGACGCTTTTCCACAAGGCGGGAATCCCGGTGGTTCTTGTGGACCGTGATGTTGCGATGCGGGATATGCCGCACGATTTTGTCAGTATCGATAACTTCGGGGCCGGCCGCGCAATAGGTGAGCATCTTCTTGACTGCGGCGCAAAACGCATCCACTTTCTCATGCGCCCCAACTGCGCGTCGGTGATCCGTGCGAGACTTGAAGGAGTGCAGAGCGCGCTCGGGGAGGTTGGACGCAGGGATCGGATCATCGTCGCCGAACCGGACGATTCAGCGGCGCTTAGACCGTGGTTTTCGCGGCGGAACCGTCCCGACGCCGTGGTCTGCGAATCGGACTATGTCGCCGCGCAGTTCAGGAACACGCTTTTGAAGTTCGGGCTGTCGGTGCCGGAGGATGTCATGCTTGTCGGATTTGACGACGTGCGCTGCGCGGTGTCCGCCACGCCTCCGCTGACGACTGTGCATCAACCGTGCGAGGATATTGCGCTTATGGCGTACCGTTCTCTGCGCGAGCGCATCGTCGAGCCCGATATCGTCTCCCGCCGTATTCTTCTCGACGCTCCGCTCGTCATCCGCGAATCGACGGTGCGGCGGGATAGGTAAAGGAAGTT
>SUVZ01000437.1 GCA_015061765.1 Lentisphaerota bacterium | reverse complement strand
TGACATAGAAATAGCTGGTACCCTTGTCGGCCTCTGTCTCGCCAAATGTGTTGGAGTTCGGGAAGACGATCGAGAGCGACGGAGTGTTGAGAACCTCGACCTGGAACGAGAAGGACTCGCCGTACTTCTTGGAGGACATATCCTTGTCCTGCAGCTTGACCGTGCAGGAATAGGTACCCACGACCTCGAACACGTTCGTGAGAACGATGTCGCCGATCGGTCCCGTGATGGTGCGAGTAACGGCGTTTCCGTTCGGATCGGAGAACGTCCATACCGATGTCACATCGTTCGTGAGGTCAGCCTCTACGTCGTCTGCCGTAAGCGTGAATATCTTGTTGAGTCCCACGTAGGCTTTGCCATAGAACTTACCGCCGCTAACGGTGACAGGGGCACTGCCGCTCATCTTGACTGCGGCAACGGTAGGAGCAACATTGTTGATGTACACCTCGAGATCCTTGGATTCGTAGGTTCCAATGGTATCTCCCGCATCCCAAGTTTTTTCCGTACGGAGAACGATGGAATAGGAGAGGGGTAGCGTGTCGTCGGAACCGTCCAGAAGCTGAATCTTCGCGGTGCCCGACGAGTACGTGTCGCCGCTTATGATGGCGATGCCGGTCTCAAACGCCTTGCAGACGACAAGATTGGAGGAAGCGGCATCCATCGGAACGAGGAACGCATAGAGGGTGGAATCCTCGTAGGCTTCCGTAAGCTTGAAGCGGACGATGAGCTCCTCCGTCTCTTTATACTCGCCGCTGTCGTTTGGATCCTCGACAACCGCAGAAACCTGCTTTGCGGGATTGACCTGAACCGAGATCGTGCGATAATCGGACCAGACTCCAGCCGCATTCTTCACGCGGAATCGCGTGGTGTATTCACCGGCATTGTAGCGGACCGAAACGGTGGCCTCTCCGTCGGAATTGGGCGTCACCGTGAACGTCTGCGGAAATCCGGATCCGGTCTTGAGCCACTCGACGGTGAAGGGACTCTTCATGTTGTTGTAATCGTCGGAGATCTTGATGGCAAACGTAGAAAAGACGCCGCCCGCAAGACCGGAATACGAATAGTTCTCCGTCGGATGGAGGATCTGCGGAATGGACTTCTTGATGTAGAGAACGGCTGTGACGTTTATCTCATTGTTGAAATATGATCCTGCGGCGCCCATCGCAATGGGAGTGAACTTGATGCCCTTGCCAATGCCGTCAGTATCATCGTCAGCGCCAAGGACATACACATAAAGATCCTTGCTGAGCGTGCCGGCAGCCATTTCTGCAGCCGTGAATGTCACGGTCTTGGTGCTTTCCGTGAAACCGTTCTCCGAATAAGTGGACATGCCGATATACCTGCCGAACGGATCCGTTCCGCTTCCGGAAATCATCGAGGGGGTAACCTCGACGGTCACGTCGCTTCCGTACGCTTCAGACAATGCAACAGTGAGCTTTGCGGCATAGTTGACGTAATCCGCGCCAGACGTGATTGATTTGTTGGCATTGCCGTCAAGCGTTACCGAAATGTGCGGCGGCGGCGGCGCGACGCACCTTACGGACGAGGTGATGAAGTTGGTGATCATGTTCTTGCCGCCGCCGTCTAGGACGAATCCCTTGGTCGTGGCAAGGTAGAGCGTTACAGGGCTCTGATTCTTCGTTTCGCCCATGACCTTGAACGAGAACGAGGAAACATCGGCCCCGGACGGGATGGTGACGGCGGCCACCTGATACGTTCCAGCCATCTCCAAATTGGTCGAATCAGGAAATTCGACGGTCTCCACTCCGCTCTCAGCGAGAGACACCGTCGCGTCATCCTTGATCATTGCGTACACAACGCCGACACCTTTCGTATTCACACCGCCATTGATATTGACGAGCACCTTTTCCGTGCGGCCTTCGGGGACCGTATTTTCTTCTGCCGCAAAATCGACCGTCTTGATGTAGAGCCCGGCCTTGCGCAGATCCGTATCCTTGACCCATGAATAGATTTCATATCTGTACGCCCAGGTGTTGAATACCGAAGAATCGCCAAAAGCAAATGTGCACTTGTTTGTGGCGATCACCTCTCCCCAAACGCCGTCGGAATAGCCCGCATGGGAATAGCTGTAAAGGCTCCAGGAATAGGACATCGGAACGGTATCGAAAAGGTATTGCGAATCGGTTGAACTGCCGGCTTCCTTGCCGTTCGCAAGAGCAAGCGTCATGGGAAACGCCATGTCGCCGGGCTTCACCGTGTAAGAGCAGACGATATCGGTGTACCAAGGCTTGTTCGCCGGTGTCAGAAGCGGCAGAACCACATTGGCAGCGGTGAGCCTGCCGCTCACATACACGCCCACCGCGGGCGGCGTCAGAACCAAGGCGCTGGCGAGATGGTACATGCCGTCGTACTTGAGCATCCAGGGATTCGACACCTTGTTGTTGTAACACAGAAGCGCGTCTGAATTCTCCAGGCGGACGCAGAAATACAACGTTTCTCCGGCCTTGTGCGCTGTGGCCATAGTGCCGGAATCGACGGGATTTCCGTACATGTCGCAGGGGAATATCGACCTTATGTCCCCGTTCGCGGCATGCGCCGTAGTCGCCATAAAAGACATCGCCAACGCGATGACACCGAGTGCTGCCTTTTTCATATTTGCACCTTTCATTTCTTCAAATCACCTTTCTTTGCCGCGTCCTTCAGAATCCGCGCACGGACCGCCTGTCTCGCGGCATTCCGCATCGATTTGGCCTCCAACTCGCATTTCGCGAGCCTGTTCGTAAGATCGACATACTCCGGCTTTCTGGCCGCATCATCGCCGAGCTTTGCGATTTTCGCCTTGATCGCGGCGATTTCCGAAGCGATGGACGCCTGCTCCGAACGAAGATTCATGAGCTTGTTCGTATAGGCGGCGTCTTCCATGCGCTCCGCCGGTCCGTCAACGGATTTCTTCTCCCTGGAGCAACCGCATCCCGAGAGAAGTGAACAAAGCGCCGCAAGCGCGATCAGGGGAAATCCGAATTTCATTCGCCGGTCTCCGTAGCCGTTGCCCTCGCTCGCCATAAAAGACTTGATCCGGACGTAGCCACCTCAAACGATATCTCGCCGTCCTCCGCCGCCTGCACCTTCGCCGCAACGTTCCACGCCCAACATCTATTCGCAAAACATATTTGCCATCGACATTTTCAACATTAAGAGTCGTAAACAAGCTAACATCAGGGCGAATTGAATCTCGCAAAATATTTTTTACCGCCAGTTGGACCTTATCAATGTCGTTTACACCTATCGCTTCCCCATTATCATCAATGCCAATAAACAATCTCCCTCCATTGGTATTGGCGAATGCAACAATCGTACGGGAAATCTTATCCGAGATTTCCCGTTTAAACTCAATATTCTGACATTCTATCATCTATCCACCTACTATCCAATAGAATCAAACACCACCTATTATATCACATCTAATAACAAAAAAAAACACTATTTATTGCCGTATAGCATAATATCCACCTATCCAACAATTGGATAGAATAAGAAAGAGAAAACACATAAGACCGAATACGCAAGAATTGCGCACGTTGCCATCCTTCGCCCGTGTGGACACCTTCACAGCAATGCTACCTTATATACAGGAAGGTACATCACTCCATTTTCAACCTTCAGATCCTTGGTATGCAAAATGACAGGCACATCACTCTGC
>SUVZ01000436.1 GCA_015061765.1 Lentisphaerota bacterium | reverse complement strand
CTTCCGGCAAGACGCCCCTTCCCCTGATGCATCATCACCTTCATCGACGGCGCGAACTTCGCGAATTCCCGCATCCAGTTCATGGTGACGCTGACGGGCGCGACGATGAGCGCGTGTCTGCCGCCCGACGCCTCACGGCGCTTCATGAGCCAGGCAATCGTCTGGATCGTCTTCCCCAGACCCATGTCATCCGCCAAAAGTGCGCCGAACCCCCTGTCCGTAAGGTGCTTCAGCCACGAATAGCCCCTCTGCTGATAATCCCGGAGCGAACCCTTGAATCCCTTGGGACGGGACAGCACCTTGAAACTGCCGCCGGACTTCAGTTCGTCCAGGATCCTGCCCAGCCAGCCCGTGCCCTTCACGCGCGTGGCCGCAAGCCCGCGCGCCCTGCGGAACCCAAGCGCGAAGGACATCGCCTCCCGCTCCGACATTTTCCTGCCGTGGGCATCGAGCACCTTCAGAGCGTTTTTCAGGATGCCGCGGTCAACCTCTATCCAGCGTCCGCGGAAGAACACGATGCTGGAGCCCTGATCCAGCAGAAAGGCGATGTCCGCACGCGACACCTTCTCTCCGGCCACCCGGACCGTGATCTTCGCCTTTACCGTTTTGGCCGAGGCATTGCCGGGAGATTTCCCGTCCGGAACCATCTCCGCCTCAGCGGATATCCCTGCGTCGAGTCCTTCCGGCATCTCCACCGCATATCCGGCCTCCTTGAGAGCGGGTACGCCAATCCGGAGAAACGTCTCCGCCTCAGACTGCTCCAGCTCCATCGACCGGCCGACCATGCCGCGCAACGGAGCGTATGCGCGGCAGGCGAAGCCAAGTGCCCTGAGCGCGGCGCGGTCATCCGGCGGCAGAACCGCTTCAAGCCGCCAGGGCTGACTCTCCGGCAGATCATGCCTGCGCCGGCCGCCCTGTTTGCCCTCTGGCACGGAAATACGGAACCTGACCTTTGTGCATTCCGACGGACCCGGCGCGGAATCAACCTGCCATGCCGCAATTCGCCGCCCTAGATCCACGAGATCTTCTCTGGATGCCCATTTCACCTCCGCGTCGTCTGAACGCAACACATCAAGAAATGCATCGTCCACTGAACATATCCGGTCAAGCCGCTCCAGAATGCTGCGGTTGCGCGAACGCATGACTTCGTCGTCACGCGTCCATCTGGCGTAGAACTTCCCGTTCCGCTCGACCAGGATCGGTTTCGGTCTGTTCTCGCACTGGAAGGTCTGAACCATATGTAAGGAACCAATTCCCATGACTGGACAAGGAATCAATCAGGACTGCGAAAGGCTCTCCAGCTCGGTCGCAGCCTCTTCCCATTCCGCCGTATAGCGGTCGATCTCGAACTGGAGCGTGCGCACCGTTCTGTTCAGCTCCTCGAAATTCGTCGTGGGCCTCGGGTTGAACAGTTCTTCGGAAGCGGTGTCGAGACTCTGCTGGAGTTCATCGATCTTCCGCTCGGCGGTTTCGACCTTTCTCCTGAGCTCCTTTATGCGGGGCGCGTTCTTCGCGCGCTCTGCGGCACGCTGCTGGCGAAGTTCCTTGGCCGTCGGCGCGGAGGATGCGTCAGGCGAACGCGAACCGTCATGGGCGGACGCCGAACGTACACCGCCGGACTGCGCAGCCATCTGCGATTTCTTCTCGCAATAGTAGTCGTAGCCGCCGGGGAAGGACAGCACCCCTTCACGCGTTATCTCCAGTACCGATGTCGCCACCTCGCGGACGAATTCGATATCGTGCGAAACGATGAGTATCGTGCCGGAGTATTTCTTGAGCGCATCCTGAAGAAGACGGCGTCCGTCAAGGTCAAGATGGGTCGTAGGCTCATCGAGAAGGAGGAAATTGGGGGCGGTGAGGAAAAGGCGCAGGAACGCAAGACGTATCTTTTCGCCGCCGGAAAGGACGCCGGCCGGCTTCTCGATGTCGTTTTCGTCGAAGCCGAACGCGCCAAGCTGGTTGCGGAACTGCTTCTCCGGTCCGCCGCCGTGCGCATCCCACGCGTTCTTTGCGTTTCTGTACACGGAGCCGTCCGGAGGTATCGTCTCCGCAAACTCCTGCGAAAGGTATCCGGGGACCACATTGTGCCCAAGCACGGCCTTGCCGCCCGTGGGCTGGCGGGTGCCGGCGATGATGCGCATTAGCGTGGTCTTGCCGAGACCGTTGTAGCCGATGAGGGCCACCTTGTCGCCGCGGGTGATGTTGAAAGAAACATCGTGCAGAATGTTCTTCACGCCGTCGTAGGAGAACGTGAGATCCTCGCACCGGAACATCTCGATGCCGCTGGACGGCGGCTCCGCAAGGCGGAGCCTGCCGGACTGCGTATAGCGTTTCGGCAGGACGATGCGGACCTCGTCTATCTTGTCGATGAGTTTCTGCCTGCTCTGCGCCTGCGCCGCCTTGGACGCGGTGGCGCGGAAGCGGTCCACAAAGCGCTGGAGCTGTTCGCGGTGGTGATCCTGGTTCTCCTTCGCCGCCTTCAGGTGTTCGTACCTGACCTCGCGTTCCCGCAGGTACCAGTCGAGATCGCCTTCGTACCTCGTGACGGTCTCGGCATCGACCTCGACGATTATGTCGGTGAGCGTCTTCAGCAGATAGCGGTCATGCGAGATCAGCATGAGCGTACCCTGATACTGCTTGAGATATTTCTGCAGCCATTCGACCGCGGGCAGATCGAGGTAGTTGGAGGGTTCGTCAAGAAGAAGCAGGTCAGGAGTGGAGGCAAGCACGCGCGACAGCTCGGCGCGCATGCGCCATCCTCCGGAGAACGACCTGAACGGCCTGTCGAACTCCTCGACGGAGAAGCCGAGGCCTCCCAGCGCCACCTTCACGCGCGTCTCGAGATCATAGCCGCCCATGTGCTCAAAGGCCGTCTGGACCTCGCCGTATTCCTTGAACACATCCTCGCCGGCATCCATGCGCGACTCCAAGGACTTCATCTTGGCCTCCAGGTCGCAGAAGCCGGGCACTCCGCGCACGGCATACTGGAGAAGCGTCTCCTCGGGGAATTCAGGCTCCGGATTCTGTCGGGTCGAACCTATCGTGGGCGAACCTTCGATTATGAGCTCGCCATGATCGGTCGAAAGTTCATCAAGCACAATCTTGAAGAGTGTGGACTTGCCGCTGCCGTTGGGTCCGACGATGCCGACACGCTCACCTTTGTTTACGCGGAACGTAACGTCCGTCAGGACATTCTGATGCCCGTAATGGACGGATATGTTTCTGAAATCAAGCAATTAGACAAACTCCCAGCCGGAACGGATGTGAGGCTTGACAAAATCGTTGGCCTCCCTGCTGTTCAGGAACACCTGGTTTGCGCTGTCCCACTCAAGCACGCCAGGAATGCGCTGGGCGATGCATCCGACAAGCATACCCTCCATCATGGGAATGGAATGCTCGATGTCGGCGTAACAGCGTGAGTGCGTTTCACCGATGACGGGCGTCTCGCCCTTTATTGCATCAAGGAACTCGCCGTATATCCCAAGCTCGCCCTTCTCCTTGCGCCTCGGAATGTAGCTGCCGAGCGCGGTGCATGCAGGATGCTTGGTTGTGCTGCGCACCCGATCCTCGCCGTTGAGGGCTATGAGAGCCGTCTGGCCATAGTCGCTGAGCGAGCATACGACACCTTTCGTCCCGATGATGTAGCATCCGGTACGGGGAACG
>SUVZ01000435.1 GCA_015061765.1 Lentisphaerota bacterium | reverse complement strand
CTGTGTATCTACGCTGAATCTTGTGGGAATAAACGGGGAACTGCCGCGTAGATACACAGTGCCTGTTGCGCTCCCAGATGCGGTTGATGTTGAGCGTTTTTCCACATGGCGCGTAATGGTCAATGGAGAACCTTCGCCCATGATGGCGCTTGAGTGGTCGAATGGCGTTCTCTCGGCCGTCGATCACCACGGACTAATCATATCATTTCGATAAAATGGCGCTTGAGCTGACCAGAGTAGGCAAAAGCATGAAGAAAGTGTATCCAGAATGAAAGAAACATTGATTCGAGTCTCCCGTGTCGTGCAGTTTGCACACATCTCTGTTGCGGCGATGTTCGCCCCCGCTTCGCTCGTCGCGCAGAACGTCAGCCCAGACGCGATGCGCGGCCCCGCGCTCAGGGATGTGCGCCTCGAGGGATGGCTCGGCGCGAAGATGGATCGCTTCATCGAGCGCCGTCTCGTCGATCCCTTCATGCGCGAACAGGTGTTTGACGAGGCTCGCCAGGCGTTCGAGTTCCGTGACGACGATGTCGCTAGAGTCGGCGGCCTCTGGCGTGGCGAGTTCTGGGGCAAGGAGATGCTTTCCTCCGCACGTGTAGCAGAATATCTGCAAGACAAGGAGTTCCTTTCCTTCATTCGCGACGAATGCCACCGCCTCATGAGGTTTCAGGATGCGGACGGCTATCTCGGCAGCTATTCCGACAAGGACTTCATACATATTCGCGACATGGAGGCCTGTGGCAAGAAGTTCGGATGGTATCCTAACTGGAACCTCTGGAACCGCAAATACTGCATTTGGGGAATGTTCATGGCGTACAAGGCGACGGGAGACAGGTCAATCCTTGCCTCTGTGACGGCGCAGCTGGACAACTGGATCGAAACCGTGCACCGTGTCGGGGTGCCGATCTGCGATACTGGAACGCCGACGATATACGGGCTTGCACCGATGTCCATCCTGAAACCCCTCTTGATGGTATATGAGGAAACCGGAAACAAAAAGTACCTCGACTTCGCCACCGAAATGCTGCCATTTTGGGATCGCGCCGACGGACGCCGCCCCAACTTCTTCCGCAATATCACAACAGGCAAGGCCCTGCACACATGGCATCCAGAACCGGAGAGGTGGGCGAAGAGCTACGAGATGATGAGCTGCCTCGACGGGCTGCTCGAATATTATCGCGTCACGGGCGAACGCCGCTGCCTTGATACGGTTGCGAAGATACGCGATCTCCTCGAGAAATACGAGACCAATCCGCTTGGCGGTGTTGGCTTTGTGGATAAGTTCGTCTGCGCGGCGTCGCGTCCTAACGGGGCATCCGAAGTCTGCGATGCAATCCACTGGATGCGGCTCAATATCGATCTGTTCCTCATAACAGGAGAGGACAGGTATCTTGATTCCGTTGAGCGGTGCTACTACAACAACTTCTTCGCCGGCGTCGACCGTGACGGTCTTTTCGGTTCGTTCGCCGTCCGGGCGATCGGGCGGCACGATCACAAAATAGAGTGCGGCTATGCCTACAGCCACTGCTGCGTCAACAATGTGCCGCGCTCTTTCATGGACTTTGCCTCGACGGTTGTCACGGTGGACAAGAACGGCATCTTCCACGTGAACCAGTACCAGGATGCGACCGTGACGCTTGACGGCGTCAAGTTCACGATTCGTGGCGGATATCCCGTGGAAGGGCGGGTGACGGTATCCGTATCGGATGCGTCCAGGAAAGTCGCATTCCGCAGACCATCGTGGTGTCCTCGCATGGATGTGACCGAGAATGGCGGCGTATATACGGTCAACTTCGACATGAACCCGCGCCTTGTCGCATCTGCGCAGATGGTGAATCCGCAGGATGCCTCGACTCTCAAGGTGACGGACGGATGGGCGGAGAACCGCCATTCGTTCGGGATTGTTGGCGGGGATGTGCGCAAGTTGTACCGAAAGTCTCCTGCTCTCGCGCTATGGAACGGGCCGTTGCTCCTTGCGAAGTCCCGCCGCCTCGGAATGACGACAGACGAGCTTGAGGACTCGTCCACTGTAATCGGGCAGGGCTACCGCCCCGTCCTTGCGCGTATTCCATCGGACCGCGTGATGGCGGCGTGGGATGTGCGGCTCGTCAAGAAGGGTGCGCCGGATATCAAGGCCAAAGTCTGCGACTTCCAGTCGGCGGCAGATGCGCGCCTTGGCAATAACTTCACCTGGTTCTCAATCTGGTTCTGAAGGAGCTGGATCCCTACAATGCTGAAAGATGTAAAAAATCATGCGATTTTTGATTGTTCTCTTATTCGCCGCTTCGGTATCTGCGGCAGCGGTGGCACGTGACGAAATCTCGAAATGGGATCCGCGCATGGCGGCTGAATCGGCCGTTGTGGACACAAACGGGGTGAAATGGATAGACGGGCGCTTCTTGCCGATAGAGGGGCGGATGTTCAACGACGTGGATGACTGGTACGACAGGCTCCCCGCGAATGTAACAACAAATGTGAACGGCGGCGTAAGAAGCATGAAGCATCATACCGCCGGCATGCTTTTCAGATTCAAGACCGACTCAAAGGTCCTGCATTTCAGATGGACGCCCCGAAGTTCCAGACTGTCAATGGATCACATGCCGGCAACAGGCGTGAGCGGGATAGATGTCTATCGCTGGGATTGCACCAGAGACAGGTGGCTGTATGCCGGAGCCTGCCGTATGCGTGATGATTCGGCAAAGGAGCTGTCGCTTGATATCTCATGGAAGCCAGGAACCCCTTGCATCGTGAATCTACCTCTCTACAATGGGATAAAGGAATTCCGTCTTGGCATTGACGCCGGTGCGACGGTTGAGGCACTTCCATCCCGGAAAAGCGGCATCGACAAGCCTGTTGTGTTCTACGGGACTTCTATAACACACGGCGCGTGCGCTTCGCGTCCGGGACTCGCTTTCGTGAACAGAGTTGGACGCGATCTCGATGTGCCTGTGGTGAACCTCGGTTTCGCCGGTAGCGGACGGATGGAAATGGAGATGGTTGAACATCTCGCGCGGATCGATGCGAGCTGCTATGTGCTGGACTGCCTCTGGAACATGGACAAGCCTAAAGATGTTCCCGGCGCAGCTTTCCACGACATGTATGCGGCAGGTTTTGATGAAAATGACAGGATATCCGTAGTGCGCTTTCGTTACGAGCCATTCATACGTGCGCTGCGCAATAAGCGTCCTGGCGTGCCGATTGTCATGGTCGAGCAGAGCGATGTCTACAACAACGGACGGTTTGACGAGAAGAACAGCTTCGTCCGCGCACTCTATGAAAAGCTTGTCGCCGAGGGGTGGGAGAATCTTGTCTATCTCACGAATGATGACATGTACACAGGGGATTTCGAGGGCACTGCGGAAGGATGCCATCCGAACGATCTTGGAATGGAGTCCTTGTCCAGGGCGTTTAGCGGCGCAATCAGGCAGGCGTTGAATCTGCAATAATTGGAAAGGAAGTAACATGCGACTTGTTGCTGTATGTGTTTTAGTTGCGATGACCGTGTGCGGTTCCGCGCTTGATCCGCTGACGATGCGGTGGACGTTCGGAAATCATGAGCCAGTCACCATGTATCGGCGTGTCGGGAACCGGACAACCGGAGGCATTGAGGGCAGTGCGCTGTGGCTTGAGGATTGGCATCGGTGGTACGATGCCGAGTCTCCGG
>SUVZ01000434.1 GCA_015061765.1 Lentisphaerota bacterium | reverse complement strand
CACGTCACGGCTGCGTTCCCGTCCGCCTGCGGCAAGACGAACCTCGCCATGATGCTTCCCAAGCTCAAGGGCTGGAAGCTCCAGACGATCGGTGACGACATTGCATGGCTCAAGCCCGGCGAAGACGGCCGTCTCTACGCCATCAATCCCGAGAACGGATTCTTTGGCGTTGCCCCCGGCACGTCCAACGACTCCAACCCGAACGCACTCAAGAGCTGCAAGAAGGATACGATCTTCACGAACGTCGTCCTTACCGCCGATGGCGATATCTGGTGGGAAGACATGGGCGTCAAGGCTCCGAAGGAAGGCACCGACTGGAAGGGCAATCCCTGCTACGTCTGCAAGGACGATCCGTACCGCATGGGGCCGAAGCCTGGCATGACCAAGGCCGAGATCAAGGCTTCCGGCTATGTCGCCGCCCACAAGAACAGCCGCTTCACGGCTCCCGCCATCAACTGCCCTGTGCTCGACAAGGCCGGTTTCGAGGGAATGTACAACAAGAAGCCCACCGGAGTGCCGATCGACGCGATCCTCTTCGGCGGCCGCCGTCCTTCCACGATCCCGCTGGTGAACGAGGCCAAGAGCTGGACGCATGGCGTGTTCATGGGCTCTGCCGCCGGTTCCGAAGTCACCGCAGCCGTCATCTCCGATCAGATCGGTCAGGTCCGCCGCGACCCGATGGCAATGCTTCCGTTCTTCGGCTACAACGTCGCCGACTACTTCCAGCACTGGCTGGAGATGGAGCGCACGTCCTCCAACCCCGCAAACCTTCCGAAGATCTACTTCGTGAACTGGTTCCGCAAGGGCGAAGACGGCCGCTTCATGTGGCCCGGCTTCGGCGACAACAGCCGCGTCCTGAAGTGGATCTGCCAGCGAATCGACGGCAAGGTCGCCGCCGACGAGACCCCGATCGGAAACCTGCCGAAGTTCAAGGACATTGACCTTGAGAACAACACCGGCAAGTTCAAGGTCGTCGAGGAGGATCTCAAGGAAATCCTCAAGGTCGACATCGACGGATGGAAGAAGGAGATCGCAACGGTCGGCGCTTCCTACGACGAGTACGACAAGAAGGCTTCCAAGGACTCCAAGGAAGTCAACGCAGCCGCACGTCGCGTGCCTCAGGCTCTCCGCCAGGTGCTCGCCGATGTCACGGCAGCCCTCGCCAAGTAACATACAGGCGAAAGTGTGGACTGGGCAGGGGGAGTTTCTCCCCCTGCCCAGTTCGTGAATTTTCGGTCGTAAAACAGAGGAGATACGGATATGGACAGGAAGTGTTCAGTCGATTTCGTTCGTATGGCGATGTTCACCGCAATTGTGGTCTTGTGTACCATATCGGAAGGATGCCGCCGTACGGATGTGCGTGACTTTGAGGTCTCAATACCCGCTCTTACAATAGAGAATGAAGCCGTTGTGCGCCAGGCTCTGTCGCGCTTTGCCGGTGTCGACAAGTCTTCGCTTGTGTTTGATCACAGGGCTAAGAAGCTCGTACTCAAGTACGATTCCATGCAGCTTGCGAAAAAGAACATAGAGTTTGAGATAGCAAAAGCCGGCCTTGAAGCCAATGGCGTAACCCCTGCCAGTGTGATATTTCGCGAGCGATAAATATTGCATATTTTCTCGTGCGTATTTGATACAATATGCGGCACGGAAAGGATAGTGTTGTCCGCCCGTCACATAAAACAATACATGAAAGGAAATGCACTAATGAATGCAATCAAAGTCCTGGCGGGCGGTGCGCTCGCCCTCGGTGTCCTGGCGGGCTGCGGCCCGGCGAAGCAGGAGCTCCACGTCTATACATGGAGCGACTATATCGACGCAGGGGTCATAGCCCAGTTCGAAGCGAAGCACAACTGCCGCGTGATCGTGGACACTTTCGACTCCAACGAGGCGATGTTCGCGAAGCTCCAGGCAGGCTCTACGGGATATGACATCCTCATGCCCACATCCTACCAGATACCGGTTATGGTTGCGAACAAGATGATCCGAAAGCTCGACCACACGAAGCTTCCGAACGTGAAGAAGAATTTCGACAAGGGATACTTCGCGTGCATGCTCGACAAATCCATGACGTACAACGTACCCTACGCCGTGACTCTCACCGGCTTCTCCTACCGCAAGGACAAGACGTCGGGCGCGCCCGTCGACAGCTGGAAGGTGTTCACGGCCGCATCCCTCAAGGGACGCATGTCGCTTCTCTCCGACATGCGCGAAACGATCGGCGCGGCGCTCAAGTCCCTCGGCTATTCGCTCAACTCCGAAAAGAAGGAGGAGGTGGATGCCGCCGTCAAGGTCGTGCTCGAATGGAAGAAGAACATTGCGAAGTTCGACAACGAGCAGTACAAGACGGCTGTCGCATCCGGCGAATGGTTCGTCGGCCACGGCTATTCCTCCGACATCATCCAGACCATCATGGACGATGAGAAGGGTGTGATCGGCTTCTCTCTGCCGAAGGAGGGCTTCACCGTGTGCTGTGACGAGATGGTTGTCGCAGCCGACGCACCACAGCCGGATCTCGCGCATGCGTTCATCGACTTCCTGTATGACGCCGAAGTATGCAGGGCCAACATGGCAAGCGTTTGCGCGCCGATGCCCTGCGCCCCGGCGATGAAGCTCCTTGCCGCCGATGCAGAGACCGCGAAGCTCGCATCCCTCATCGCGATTGACGCGAAAGTCCTTGCTAAGGGCGAGGTGCTGAAGGATTTCGACGAGAAGCCGGAGATCCGCAAGATGTACATTGACGCCTGGGACCGTATCAAGGCGGGCGAATAATGGTCGAAAACGAGGGGGTGTTGAATGGGCAGAAAACCTAAATGCGATCAGGACAGGCCTTTGCGCGTCGGATTGATCGGTGCGGGCGGCATGGCCGACTACCATGTGGCCGGATTCAGGAAGGCGGGAGCGGAAGTCGTGGCCATAGCCGACCCCAATCCGGATGCTGCAGAAGCCGCCGCCGCGAAGTTCGAGATCAGCAACGTATATGATTCTGCCGAGGAGATGTTCGCGCGCGAGCGGCTAGATGCGGTGTCGATAATAACGCCGAACAAGTTCCACTGCCCCCTCGTCCTCAAGGCTCTCAAGGCCGGGAAGCATGTCTTCTGCGAAAAGCCGCCGGCATTGAACGCCAAGGAGGCCGCAAACATGGCGCGCGCCGCCAAGAACGCGCGGCGCACGCTCATGTTCGATTTCAACAACAGGGCGCGTCCCGAGTCCATCGCGATGAAGACGGCGATTGCCCGTGGCGACGCCGGACGCATCAACTCCGCGCAGGCTATCTGGATACGCCGCACGGGGATCCCCGGTTTCGGCGGCTGGTTCACGACGAAGGAGCTTTCCGGCGGCGGCCCCGTCATCGACCTTCTGCACATGCTCGACCTCGCGCTCCATTTCATGGGGTATCCGGAGCCGAAGTACGTGATGGGCGCAACGTTCCGCGATTTCATCACGGACAAGCGCTTCAAGGGGCCGTGGGGCATCCCAGACAAGGTCGGCGGCGTCTGCGACGTCGAGGCGGCGGCGCACGGATTCGTCAGCTTCAAGAACGGATCCGTCCTGTTCCTGCGCACATCCTGGGCTGAGATGAACAAACGCGAAGAGGTCTCCGTCACGTTCCAGGGAACGACCGCCGGCGGAATGGTGCGGCGCCTTTTCGGGAAGGACGGCATTGATTCCACGGCTGAAGACGCA
>SUVZ01000433.1 GCA_015061765.1 Lentisphaerota bacterium | reverse complement strand
AAGTGGCTGCGTCCGGTATATTCATATCCGTCTCTCGACTATGTGGGTGAATGGCAGGCCGATTTCATTCCGTACAACCGTGAGTGCAGCTACGGGCGGATTTTTACGGCATTTGCCGAAATGCCGGAATCTTTCCCGTACCGTTACATCATGCTTACTATGGATCGGCAGAATTTTCCAGGAATGCCAAGGCCTAATTGGACTTACGGCGGAATGTATCTTTATGGTGCAAATCCTCAGCCGACCGATAAGAAATCAACTGCCCCATGCAAGCGCATTTCATTTGAACCGATGCAAAGTTTAATGCGCTTTGGTGATACGACATTGGGTGGGGAAAACCATCCGTTTGCAAAGGATCCTACGGTTATTCGTCATAACGGGCGTTATCTTATGTACTACAGTGTTCGATATGACGCTAAGAATTTTCCAGGAAAACTTTTTGCAGGCAGAAACGTTGGCTGGTGGGGTGCAGTTGCCGAAAGTACAGATTTGGTTAATTGGAAGAGTTTTGGGAGTATAAACCTAAAGGGAAGTCCAGACTTCTCAAGTGCGTGCGCAGCTCCGTGTGTAAAGAAAATTGATGGAAAAATCCATATGTTCCATCAAGCAAAGGCTGCTGGAAATAATGAGAAAGAAGCTATATGGCATGCTACGAGTGAAGACGGCATTACATTTGTGTGTAACGGGAAGAAACCTGTTTTCATGCCTGATAATAAATGGTCCATCAAACGTGCGATAGATGCCGAGGTTTATAAGGTAAAGGATAAGTTGATGCTTCTATATGCATCTCGAGATCCTAAAGGAAAACGTCAGATGCTTGGAATGGCTTGCTCTCCATATGGGCTTTCATACGATTCGAGATGTTGGACAGACATAAGCGTAAATGAGCCATTACTTCAGCCGGAACTTCCTTGGGAGATGAATTGCATTGAGGCGGGCTCTGTAATTGAGCGGAACGGCATTTGGTATATGTTCTATGCAGGTGCGTACAACCATGAGCGGCAGCAGATCGGCGTTGCCTGGTCGGCAGACGGGATGAATTTCAAGCGGTTGTCAGAGGAGCCCGTATTTCCCCACGGAAAGGAAGGCGAATGGAATGCCTGGGAGAGTGGGCATCCCGGAGTTTTCGAGGATGACGACGGGCAGGTGTATCTTTTCTATCAGGGCAAGGCCACGCTGAAAGGCGACTACCAGCTGTCGTGCGTAAAAGTCAGATTTGATGATTGATAAATCTTCCCCGAAAGGAGCAAACATGAGCGAGAGAAAAAAAAATAGCATTTCATTGTGCGGCGTGATGGCTACGGCGTATCTTGTTTCGCTGAGTCCTCTTTCTGCGGCGGAGACGTATCTGGGTGAATTGAGCCTTTTGACCGATACCAACGCCGTTTTGAATGTCGCGTCAGGCGATGAGGTCGTATTGGAGAGGATTTCCGGCGACCGTGGAACTATTACCAAAACCGGCGGCGGATCGCTTCGCATATTGGATGTAAAAAACGATAAGGTGAAACTTGTCGTCAATGAAGGCAAGGTGCGGTTCGACCATCCGCGGACGAGCACTCTTGAGAAGGCCTTTTTTCATGTGGATTCATCCCGTGCCGATACGATTGTGACCGAGGTAGAGAACGGCACCAATTTTGTCGTCAGATGGAACGATGTGCGCGGCAACGGCATATTTGCGACAAACTGCATGTATACCGCAAAGTGGCGTCCCGATCCGGAGAACCGACGAGCATTCATATCTTCTGTGACGCAGAACGGCATGCCGGTCGTCGATTTTGGAGAAATGATTCATGTTGCCAACACTAATTCACTTGGCGAGTCACGCAGCGGCTATGGTGCTTCAATGATCTGGAATAGGGGATGCACAAATGCGTATGAAGTTTATCAGGTTGTGTCCGATACTCCTGATGTGTATTCGATCGCGACAATATATCCAGATTTAAATGATAAAAAAGATGAAATAAGAGGAGTCTCATTTTTGTCTTCTTCCAAGGATGTGGCTGCCGCTATCCGATCAAGATTGAAATCCAACAGCTATCCAACTGTGTTGGCGTATACCGCCACGACTAGACCTTGGGCGCAGGGATGTGTATATGTTGATTGCGAACCGACTAGCACCAAGGGCGGAGGAAGTATTTATGGATATGTCACTGTTGGAGAGGGATTTCATTTGTTAGGGTTTACCTCGCGTAAATACAACGAAATATTGGATTACAAAGATACATGTGTCAGACTTGACTCATTTGCCCGTGATTATGTGTATTCTTTCGGCGGTCAGCGTCTGGCTGAATATGTCGTATTCACCAATCGGCTTACGGCGACTGAGCGGACTGTTCTTCAGGAATATTTGTATCGGAAGTGGAAGGGAATCGGTGTTTCGACTGAATATAAAGTGTCGTCCATTTCGGTTGCTGACGGCGCATCTGTTGAAATGTCTTCGGGCGTGACAGTTTCGATCGCTCATATTTCCGATGGCGCAGATGTCGTTCTGCAAAATGGGTTATTTGAGATTAATCCGCTCAAGATCCCGGAAGCGAATTTTCATGTGGATGCATCATGTGCGGAAACATTGTCAACAGAAATGGTGAACGGTACCAATTTTGTGAATCAGTGGGCGGATACTCTCTCCAACGGAGTTTATGCGACGGCAGGAACGCTTGATGAGATTTCATCCGCGAACAGCAACATAAAATCGCTTTCATTTATTCCTGATCCGGAGAATCGCCGCCCATTCATATCCTCTGAACCCCTGAACGGTTTGCCGGTTTTGGATTTTGGGCCTTTGCAGGTTGCCTCACATACCAACGAGACCGGTTACGGAGTTGGGTATGGTGCAAGTATGAAATGGAGCAAGTCGGGAATGGAAACCAAAGAGGTGTTTTCGGTGTCAAGGGATACGGAGGATGTTGACGGACTGTCAGGTAAAGGAAATGTTGCAGAGGAGGAATATGGTATAGCATTCATCTGCATACCTGAAGATGAACGTTTGTTTCGTGGAAAGCTTAAGACTTCAGGCTATCCGGTAATGACAGTTCAAAATGCCAGCAACGGAGGAATGTACGGCGACGGGGCATTTGTGAAGATTGATGACAATAATCCTCTTTCTGGGTCCTCCACTTTGAAAAATTATTCTCCGGCGGCAGGATTTCATGTGTTTGATTTCAGGCTTAGTTCATCGGGGGTGACCCCGAACTGGTTTGCCTTTTCAGTTGCGAAAGGTTCCGGCAACATCAGATACGCCTCCTTCGGCGGCACGAAGATAGCGGAGTACATAGCCCTGCCGGTTCCGCTGAGCAATGATGTGCGACAGGCTGTCCATTCTGCGCTGCGCACCAAGTGGTTCGGAATTGAAAAGCGGGAGATGTCGCTCAAGAATCTTGCAATCGCCGACAAGGCTAAAGTGATCGTGCCTTGGAACAGCATATCCGTTGCCGGAACGTTTTCCATCGGCGGTGAGGTTGATGTGAGCGCGGTTTCTGCGGCAAATGTTTCGCTGACGCGAGAAGGGGCAGCGGTTTCTGGTTCATTGACGCTTGCCGCTGGCGCAACGGTGAATGTGCAGGTCGGTGCGGACGGCACTTTGGCGGGGGTGGAAGCCAAGTCGGTTACGCTGTCCGGCGGCGGAAAGATAGTGCTGATTAAGGAGAACAGCGGCGCCAAAACTCCTGATATCGGGAGCTATCCGGTCATTGT
>SUVZ01000432.1 GCA_015061765.1 Lentisphaerota bacterium | reverse complement strand
CGTAAGCCGAAGTTGCGCATCCGCGACCGAAACCGGAGAATCGGAGAAATCTCCCTCGCCGCGAAGCGTTACAATTCCGTTTTCAAGAACCGTCGGTCCATGATAAGAATTCTTCGCGGCAAAAACAATGCCGTTTTCAGCCTCACCCGCCGCCACGGTGACACCGCCGTCCATGACGCCGTCCGGCAGATCCGAATCCGGCATGATCGGCGCAGCCAGCACTGCGACTTGCGGCAGTTCGTCCGTCACGGTACGTCCGGCCGAAATGACCCGAACACCGCCGCTGCTGACATAAAGACCTTCGATTGATGCATCAAGCAGGATCTTCTCGACAATGTTGTTCTGCTCGTTCTTCGAGTATATGTTGTCTACATTGGCTTTCAAGTATCTGTAAGTGGCCAATGTTCCGCCGTCGACATGGAATGTGAAGGTTCCGTCAACACCGTTCGTTACATTCTCGGTTGCAAACACGCCGCCGTCTGCTATGCGGACATCAACACGGCATGGACCTGTCGCCCGTGAACTGATCACACAGTTTCTGAATGACAGGTTGGCAAACGTTCCGCCATTGCGGACATCGATGAGAAAATTGCGCTCGCCGTCACGATAGGTTGTCACGCTTGAATGATAGATATGGGGACAGTACACGTTGCCGCCGTCAACATCAAACTCGCTGTCGCATCCGGGCTGCGTATTGACATTGAAATTCGCTGTGCTTTCAAAATTGTAATATCCTCCTTTTTCCACCCGGATGACATTCTTCTGGTTATACTGCCTGAAAACATCGTTGAACTTCCGGGATTCATGTGCACCAAGATACTGCTGAACACCGCCTGAAAACCTGATGGTCGCACCTTCCTTGACCGTTATCTGTGACTTTGCGCGCCCGTTCGGCGTGTTGTAGTCCTTGAACCCATGGTAAGTGCCGATGCGGGTCATCACCAGAACATTCACATAACCGCTCTCTACAACAAACTCAACATCCGGTTCCTGTTCTCCCTCGCCCGCAATCCAGTCGCCCACATTGAAATATGCCCTGTATGCGGTACTTCCCCCGAATTTCAACATGTTTGATGAGCTGGTGCCGCGTGCATTGACGAGAAGTTTGCCTTCGTATATCGTATAGCCGTTGAAGCCGGTCGCAGGGGCGCTTCCGTCATCCGGCAGAACGAATCTTTCTGATCCTCGCCTGTCGGATTTTCCAGTTTCCGTGCAACACGGACCGACTATCATATTCATCTTATCGTAGCTACTGAAGTTGAATCGCAACGCACCCGATCCGGTTTTCAGAAAAGTACCGCCGTTTTGCGTCCAGGAGTCGGTAAACTCTATATCGGAATTGACGCGGAAGACAACCGGACGGTTTGTGATTACCGCCTCTTTTCCCTGGTCATCAAGATTCGCCGCGATTACCACCGGACGTGCCGACACCGCTGCAGCCCCGGAATACCGGAATTGATCTGGATACGTCAGTTTAAATTCATCATTCCCTGCGGGATTGAAGTCAATAATTCCGGCAAGACCCGGCAACACAAGCAAGGTGCAGGCGGCAGTCGCCATTGCTTTCGCCACTTCAATACCTCTCATTGTCTATTCTCCTTTTGATCTGATCTGAAATTATTCTCTGTCGTTACTTCTTGCGGACAGTCTTTATCGACGACATCAGCACCCCTTCCGCGAAGGAGTCGAGGCGGAGGGCGCCGAAGTCGAGCGACGTGTCATCCGAGAAAAGGAACGGGGAAAGCATATAGACCGGCAGCCATGTCACATTTCCTCGGTGCGCCGCAACACAGAAGCGGTCTTTGCCGTTGTCGAGAAATGCGATCGGCTCAATGCCGCCGGAAAGCCGGATCTCCTGTGTACAGGATGCTTTGCTCCAGCCGTCACCGTTCGCATCGCGCTTAAGCGGATAGCGGCATCCGTTCATGACAAGAGCCATCTTCGTCCAGTCGGGGCAAGCCCCTTCGCGATGCCAGCCGGGTGACGCCGGAACCTCGTCTCCGTTACGGTTGATGAGCGCATCGCCAAAACCGGAAACGTTGAAAGGATCTCCCTTGCCGGTGACGAGCGGGTCTCCGGAAACTTTTCGGTCCTTCGCCGCCGTCGGATAATGTCCGGCGATATAGATGAGCCGTCCGCCGGATTCGCGGAACGCATTGAGAGCCGCAGCCTGTTCTTCGGTGGGCGCTTTGCCGCCGAGCGCCGCAATCACAATCGGCGTTTCGGAAAGCGAAAGCGCACCGGGCTTGAGTTCGCGAAGCGATATTCCCTTCACCGCCCAGCCGTGATCGCGCAAGGTGCGTCCGCAAGCGCCCGAAACGATGCGCCCAACATACGACTGGACGCCCGCTCCGCGGAATCCGACCGCTTCACACAGGATTCCGACAGTCCCCTTTGGGTTCGACGGATTCAAGCCCGCATCGAACAGATCGCCGAACACCGCCTGTTTAGCCGGATCGCACTTTTTCTCCAGTTCCTCGATCTGCATCTTGAATCTCGCCTTGAAATCCGGCACGGGAAGCGAGGCCTCGGCCGAACGGTTTACCCAGCATGTCCATGCGATATCAACGAGCGCTTTCGTCTGCATGACAAAAAGATCGGCAAGTGCGTCCGCAGGGTTTTCGCACTTGGCGAATGCGATATCAGCCTCCTTCTCGGCCGCATACGCGCTCTGCGGCACAACCTGAAGACAATGCCAGAACACCTGTTCCGCAAAACCGTCCACTGGAGGCAATTTCGGACGGTACCCGCGCAGTTTTTCTCTCGCGAGCTTCATCACCAGACCGTCGCTGCGAAGACCGAATACGTTCTTTGCGCCGTGCTCCACCTTCTTCGCCCCAAAATCCACGCCGGTGAAACGGCAGTATTGTATGAAATTGAGAAGCGGAGGATGATTGAGTGCCGATTCGTCACCTACGGGATGCGTCAGAACCGACAGATAAAAAGCGGCGTTGCGGCTCTCGCCTCTTGCGAACGCGCGCGCCATCAGCGTCATGAAAGTCGCTTTCCCGTCTTCTGTGTGCATCCAGTAAGGGAAAAATCCACGCGAAGCGATGACCTCGCGATCGCGCCGCCCGACGACCTCCTCGATATCGTCGAGCGTATGGAAGCGGCGCGGCTCCCATTCCGTCATATCCGGGAAATGACAATAGGCCAGCAGCGTCGCGAAATCATCGAACGTAAAAAACGACTTGATTTCCGGCGGCAGAAATTCTCCGACAAGCGTCGCCAGCTCATCATGCTCCACATCCCAGGCGCAAACGGGGTGTCCGGCAAAAGCCAGCACCAGAAGCAAAATGGAATATTTCAACTTTTTCATCTTCAAGCTCCCAAAAAACGTCAGTGATTATACCACAGAGACCACTTACATAATTATCGTTTTGCGCAAAAAATCAATAGAAGCACATGTTCCCGTACTAAGAAGCTCAATCTCAAAAATTTAATCACGCAACGCCAGTCCGAGAAGACACCATCACTTCAGCATCTTGTTTTGCAAGCCGCCAGCCATGCGACGAGTAGCCGACATCGCCTACAGCATGCGCCACAGTGCGCTTTGCGGCAAAGCCCATCTCACCGATCCATCTCATCACAAACCCAACACTCCCGAATATCTTCCCCGACCCTATCTGCGCCACCTTCCCCTCCCCCCTGGGGTTAAACCCCAAGAAAACTTCATTTTCCGAAGGCATATCACTCCATACCCATC